>NZ_JBHVKW010000011.1:0-119524 GCF_042797905.1 Amycolatopsis sp. NPDC057786 | reverse complement strand
GCCCGGTCCCATTCCGAACCCGGAAGCTAAGCCTGACAGCGCCGATGGTACTGCAACCGAAGGGTTGTGGGAGAGTAGGACACCGCCGGACTAACTTCAGGACAGGGTCCTGACCAGGGTTGAGAACCTCAACAGGTTCTCCCCGGTCAGGGCCCTGTCTCTTTTCATGTCCATGGACCGACTAGAATGGTCCGTTGGCCCACCTGTCGGGTGGGCGCAAGTGTCGAAACTTTTCAATAGTGGCAGGAGGCCAGGTGTCCGAGTTCGGTCGACGTGACTCAGATGATGGCGCGTCCGGCCGGTCGGGTCGCCGGGACGAGAGTCCCCGCGGAGGCCGGTCTGACGCGCAGCGAGGTGACCGGCGCGGTTCCGCCGGCGGCAGGCAGGACCGGGGCGGCCGCGATGGCGGCTACCAGGGCCGGCCGCGCAGGGACGACCGCGGTGCCCGCGGTTCCGGTGGCGGCTACGCAGGCAAGCCCGCGCGCAGCGGCGACGGCCCCCGTGACCAGCGCTCGGGTGGAAGCCGGTTCGCAGGTCAGGGACGTGACGACAGCCGTCCGCGCTACAACAACGATGACCGTCGTGGCCCCGGTGCCGGCGACCGTCGTGACGACCGGTCCGGTGGCCGCGACAACGACCGTCGTGGCGGCTACCGCTCCGACGACCGTCGCGACAGCCGCGACAGCCGTGACAACAAGGGCGGTTACCGCTCGGACAGCCGTGGTGGCGACAGCCGCGGTGGCTATCGCTCGGACAACCGGGGTAGCGAGAGCCGTGGCGGCTACCGCTCGGATAACCGGGGAAGCGACAACCGTGGTGGCTACCGGTCCGACAACCGGGACAGCCGTGGCGGCGATCGCGGTGGATACCGCGGCGGCGACAACCGTGACAACCGCGGCAGTGACAACCGTGGCGGCGACCGCGGGGGCTTCCGCTCCGAGAACCGTGGTGGCGATCGCGGCGGTTACCGCTCGTCGGACAGCCGTCCCGAGCGTCGCTACGACAACCGCTCTGACAGCCGTTCGGACAACCGTTCCGAGGGCCGGTACGAGAAGCGCTCCGACAGCCGCCCGGCTCGTTCCGGCTACGGCTCGGACAACCGCGGCCGGTCCGACGACCGTCCGTCCGGCAACCGGTACGAAGGACGCCCCCAGGGCAAGTCCTACGGTGACCGTGACAACCGTGGCGACGACAAGCGTCCGTCCTATCGCGACGACCGCGGTGGTTCGGGCGGATACAGCGGCGACCGTCGTCCCAGTGGTGGTGGCTACGAGCGCAAGAGCTTCGGCGACCGCGACAAGCGCGGCGACGACAAACGCGACGACAAGCGCGGTGCCTACCGGCCGTCCGGTGACCGTCCCGACCGCCGCCCGTCCGACCGGCCGGAGAAGCGCTACGACGACAAGCGCGGCGGCTTCGACCGCAAGCGCGACGATCGTCCCCAGCGTGACCGTTCCGAAGGCCGCAAGGACTTCCGCTCGTCTCCGCGCACCGAGGACAGGCCGGTCGACGACGAGACCTTGGCGCGTGAGCTGCTCGAGGCTCCCGAACTGCCCGAAGGCATCGAGTTCTCCGATCTCGACGAAGAGGTCCGCCGGGAACTCCGCACCCTGCCCAAGGCACTCGCGGAAACCGTCGGCAAGCACCTGGTCGCGGCCGGTGGCCTCGTCGACGAGGATCCCGAAGCCGCCATGGAGCACGCCAAGTACGCGAAGGCCAAGGCGTCACGGGTCCCGATCGTCCGTGAGGCGCTCGGCCTGGTCGCCTACCACGCGGGCAACTGGTCCGAGGCGCTGTCCGAGCTGCGGGCCGTCCGCCGGATGACCAGGGCCGACGACCACATCGCGATCATCGCCGACGCCGAGCGCGCCATCGGCCGCCCGGAGCGGGCGCTCGACCTCGCGAAGGAGGTCGACAAGGAGCGCCTGTCCAAGGCGACCCAGATCGAACTCGCGATCGTCGCGGCAGGCGCTCGGCGTGACCTCGGCCAGCTGGACGCCGCCGTCGTCTCCCTGCAGGGCGACGACCTCAAGGCGGAGAAGCGCGATCCGTGGAGCGCCCGGCTGTTCTACGCCTACGCCGACAACCTCGCCGCCGCCGACCGCAAGGAAGAGGCGATCCGCTGGTTCCTGAACGCGGCAGAGGCCGACGAGGAGGACGAGACCGACGCCGCCGAGCGCGCCGCGGAGCTCACGAATGGCTGACGCTCTGTCGGCCGGATACGACGCGGTCCTGTTCGACCTCGACGGCACGGTCTATCACGGCAGCAATGTGGTCCCGGGCGCACCGGAAGCGCTCCGCGCGCTTCGGGACCACGGCACGTCCGTCCGTTGGGTGACCAACAACGCCTCCAAGGCACCCGCGGAGGTCTCCGCGCACCTGGAGGCACTCGGACTTCCTGCCACGCCCGACGAGGTCCACACGAGCTCTCAGGCCGCCGCCGCCCTGCTGGGTGAGCGGCTGCCTCAGGGCGCTGTGGTCCTCGTCGTGGGTACGGACTCCCTGGCCGCCGAGGTCGAGTCCGTGGGGCTGCGGACGGTCCGGGAGGCCGGTCCGGACGTGGCGGCCGTGGTCCAAGGCCACTCGCCGCAGAACACCTGGGCCGCTCTCGCGGAGGCGTGCCTCGCCATCCGCGCGGGCGCGCTGTGGGTGGCGACCAACGTCGACGCGACCCTGCCCAGCGAACGCGGACTGCTTCCGGGCAACGGGTCGATGGTGGCCGCGTTGCGCCACGCCACCGGCGTCGAACCGCTGGTGGCGGGCAAGCCGGCGCCCGGGCTGTTCACGACGGCGGCACGGGACGCGGGTGCGGAGCGTGCCCTCGTCGTCGGCGACAGGCTGGACACCGACATCGAAGGCGCCGTCGCGGCCGGGATCGACGCGCTCTGCGTCCTGACCGGCGTCGCCGACGCGGCGTCCCTGATCTCGGCGAGGCCCGAGGAACGTCCGCGCTACCTCGCGTGGGACCTGTCCGGCTTGGCCAGCCGCGCGGATCTGCTCGAAATCGGGCCCAAGGACGGCTGGCACGTCACCGCACAGGGTGACGTGCTCGAAGCCGACGGTGAAGGCGACTCACTCGACCTCTTGCGCGCCTTGTGCGCGGCGGCCTGGGACTCGGGGATCACCGAGGTCCGTGGTGTGGGCGACACCGCCCGCGCCGCGCTCGCCGAGCTGCGCCTCGGCTGACCAGCGCTGCTAACTTGGTGGGGTGCAAGACCACTTCCATCCCGTGCCGCGACCGCCGGTCCCGGGCCCTCCGCCGGTGCCCGGGCCGCCGGCGGTCCAGGCCGAGCAGTTCGCGCAGCAGGACACGGATCCCCGAGCCGGGATCGACGAAGCCGTGGCGGGTCTCGACGACCTCGCGGCGCTTCCGCTCTCGGAGCACGTCGACCGGTTCGAGGCCGTGCACACCGAGCTGACGGTGGCGCTGTCCACCATCGACAAGGTCTGACCGCGTGCCCAAACGCGCCCGCCTGGACGCGGAGCTCGTCCGGCGGGGACTCGCCCGTTCCCGGGAGCAGGCGTCGGCGCTGATCGCCGAAGGCAAGGTCACCGTGCGCGGCATGGTGGCCACCAAACCCGCGACCGGGGTCGAGTCCGGCGCGCCGATCGTGGTGCGCGACAACGACGATCCCGGCTGGGCCTCCCGCGGCGCGCACAAACTGCTCGGCGCGCTCGAAGCCTTCACCCCGCAAGGCCTTTCCCCCGAAGGAAAACGCTGTCTCGACGCGGGTGCCTCGACCGGTGGGTTCACCGATGTCCTGCTGCGCAACGGCGCCGCCACGGTGATCGCCGCCGACGTCGGCCGCGGCCTGCTGGACTGGCGCCTGCGCACCGACGACCGCGTGGTCGTCCTCGACAAGACGAACGTCCGCAACCTGACCCCGGAAGACCTCGGCGGGCAGGTCGACCTCGTGGTCGGGGACCTCTCGTTCATCTCGCTCAAACTCGTACTGCCCGCGCTGGCCGCCTGCGCGCGGGACGGCGCGGATCTGGTGCCGATGGTGAAACCGCAGTTCGAGGTGGGCAAGGACCGGCTCGGCAGCGGCGGCGTCGTCCGTGACCCGGAACTGCGCGCCGAATCGGTGCTCGGTGTGCTCGCCGAGGCCGAGAAGCTGGACCTGAGCCTGCGCGGCGTCGTGGCGAGCCCGCTTCCCGGGCCGTCGGGGAACGTCGAATACTTCGTCTGGCTTACCCGCGGGGCGGGGGAGACCGACGGCACCGACGCCGAGCGGCTCGTCCGGACCGCAGTCCTGGAGGGACCCCAATGAGCGATCGCGAGGTGCTGCTCGTCGTGCACCCGGACCGGGACGCGACCCGGGACGCGGCACGCGAGGTTTCGGCCCGTTTCGCCAAGGCGGGTGTACGGCTTCGGGTGCTCGACGAAGACGTCCGGGAGATGCTGGAAGCCGACGGCGGGATCGGCGCGCCCTGCACGGTCATGGCGCCTGAGCAGGACCCGGCGGCCGGCACCGAGCTGGTCTTCGTGCTCGGCGGCGACGGCACCCTGCTGCGGGCCGCGGAACTGGCGCGGCCGAACGGCGTTCCGGTCCTCGGCGTGAACCTCGGCCGGGTCGGCTTCCTGGCGGAGGCCGATTCGGACAAGCTCGCCGACACCGTCCAGCGCGCCGTCGACGGCGACTACCAGGTCGAAGAGCGGATGACCGTCGACGTCGTCGTGACCGTCGACGGCGAGGAGACCGTCAACACCTGGGCGCTCAACGAGGCCAGTGTCGAGAAGAGCTCACGAGAGCGTGTGCTGGACGCCCTCATCGAGGTCGACGGAAGGCCCGTGTCGTCCTTCGGTTGCGATGGCGTCCTGTGCGCCACTCCGACCGGCTCGACGGCGTACGCGTTCTCCGCGGGCGGGCCGATCATTTGGCCGGACGTCCAGGCCCTGCTGGTGGTCCCGAGCAACGCGCACGCGATGTTCTCCCGGCCGCTGGTCGTCTCGCGGGACTCGGAGATCACCGTCGCCATCGATCCCGACGGTTCGCCCGCCGTGCTGACCTGCGACGGATCGCGGACCTTCGATCTTCCCGCCGGCGCGGCCGTGCGGGTCACCTGCGGCCGGGTGCCGGTGCGCCTGGTCCGGTTGTGGGAAGGCCCGTTCACCGACCGGCTGGTGCACAAGTTCTCGTTGCCGATCAAGGGCTGGCGGGAGCGACACGCCCGCTGACGGATGTCGTGAAAGGGCCTTTGAAGACAACTTTCGTCGTCAAGGCCCCTTTCATGACGTGCCGGGTGCGGGAATGGTCGGGGTGGGCCGCTACGGTGGGCGTCGTGCTGGCCGAGATGCGCATCCAGGGCCTCGGAGTCATCGAGGACGCCCTGCTGGAACTGCACGCGGGCTTCACCGTCGTCACCGGTGAGACGGGTGCGGGCAAGACCATGGTCGTCAGCGGGTTGCACCTGCTCTCCGGCGGCCGAGCCGAAGTGTCCAAGGTGCGGACGGGAATGCTGAAGGCCTTCGTGGAAGGCCGCTTCGAGCTGGGCGGTGCCGAGGGCGCCACCCGGATCGTCACCGACGCCGGGGCGGAGGTCGACGAGGACGGCAGCGTCATCGCGCTGCGCGCGGTCTCGGTCGACGGCCGGTCCCGTGCCCACCTCGGCGGCCGCTCGGTGCCCGTCGGGGTGCTGGCCGATCTGTCCGAGCAGCTGATCGCCGTCCACGGGCAGAACGATCAGCTGCGGCTGCTGCGGCCCGCCGAGCAGCGCGCGGTGATCGACCGGTTCGCCGGTGAGGCCGTCACCGAACCGCTCGAGCGGTACCGCGCGGTCCGGGACGAGTGGCTCGCCGTCGTCGCCGAGCTGACCGAGCGTTCCACCCGCTCCCGCGAGATGGCGCAGCAGGCCGACCTGTTGCGGCATGGCCTCGCCGAGATCGACGCGGTCGCGCCGGAACCGGGCGAGGACACCGAGCTCACCGAGCAGATCAAACGGCTCGCCGCGGTCGACGAACTGCGGGCGTCGGCCAGTGCGGCGCACGCCGCCGTCGCCGGTTCGGCGGACGGGGATCCGGACGCGCCCGGCGCGCTGGGGCTGATCGGGGAGGCGACCCGCCACCTGAACGGTTCCGAGGACGCGGTGCTGCGCGAACTCGGGCCCCGGCTGGACGAGGCTTCGGTGCTGCTGTCCGAAGTGGGCACCGAGCTGGGCAGCTACCTCGAAACGCTCGACGCCGACCCGGCGTTGCTGGAGAAGGTGCTCGCGCGCCAGGCCGATCTGAAGCGGCTCACGCGCAAATACGCGGCTGACGTCGACGGCGTACTCGCCTGGGCCGACGACGCCCGCCGCCGGATGTCCACGATGGACACCTCCGAAGAGGCGCTGGCCGAGCTGGCCAAGCGCCGCGACGAACTCGCCGTCACGCTGGCGGAACACGCCCTCACGCTGTCGGAGGCACGGGTCGAGGCCGCCGCCGAACTGGCCGAGGCCATCACCGCCGAGATGTCCGGGCTCGCCATGGGACAGGCCGAGATCGAGATCACCGTCGAGCGGCGCACCGTGGACGAGAGCGATCCGCACGCGGTGAAGGTCGAGGGCAGGCTCGTGCACGCCGGGCCCGACGGCGTCGACGATGTCGAGCTGCTGCTGAGGGCGCACAACGGCGCGCCTCCGCTTCCGGTGCACAAGGCCGCCTCCGGCGGTGAGCTTTCCCGCGTGATGCTGGCGATCGAGGTCGTCCTCGCGCACGCGGACACCGTGCAGACACTGGTGTTCGACGAGGTCGACGCGGGGGTCGGCGGCCGGGCCGCGGTCGAGATCGGCAGGCGGCTCGCGCGGCTGGCGCGCAGTCACCAGGTCCTGGTGGTCACCCATCTGCCGCAGGTCGCCGCGTTCGCCGATCAGCATCTGGTGGTGGACAAGGGCACCAGTGGCGGCGTGACCCGCAGTGGCGTGCGCGTGCTCGAACAGTCGGAACGTGTCGTCGAGCTCGCCCGCATGCTCGCCGGAATGGAGAGCACCGAGACCGGCCGGGCGCACGCGGAGGAATTGCTCGCCGTTGCCGAGGCCGACAAGAGCGCGCCCGACAAGCCCAAAGCCCGCCGCGGGGGGAAGCGAAAGAAAGCGAAGTAGTGCCCTGTCACGACCGGGTAGCCCGATCCGGTGTGGGTTAATCGGCGTGTTTCCATCGGCGTGGCGGACACGGAAGGCCGCGCGGATTTGTCACTATCGGTCGCATGAAGCTCACCGGCTTGCTCTCGCGTAACCAAGAGACCCTCCCCGGGATCACCGGCGTCGCCAGGGTCGACCGGCGTACGCGCGAGCTGCTCCGCCGGCTGAGCCCCGGCGACATCGTCGTCCTCGACCAGCTCGACCTCGACCGGTCGACGGCCGATGCCTTGGTGGAGGCCGAAGTCGCGGCGGTGGTGAACGCCTCGCCGTCGATCTCCGGCCGTTTCCCCAACCTGGGCCCGGAGATCCTGCTCGAGGCCGGGATCCCGCTGGTCGATTCGGTCGGCGGCGAACTGTTGCGCAAGGTGAAGGACGGCACGAAACTCCGCCTGCACGAAGGTGTCGTCTACATCGGTGAGCGCCAGCTCGGCTCGGGTGTCCAGCAGACGCGGGAAAGCGTCGCGGACCAGATGATCGAGGCCAAGGCCGGGATGTCCACCCAGCTCGAGGCGTTCTCCGCGAACACGATCGAATTCCTTCGCCGGGAACGCAGTCTCATCCTCGACGGTGTCGGTGTCCCGGAGATCCGCGTTCCGCTCAAGGACCGGCACGCCCTCGTGGTCGCGGGCGGAAACGGGCACGCCGAAGACCTCAAGAAGCTGAAGAAGTACATCGGCGAGCACCGGCCGGTGCTGATCGGTGTCGATGCCGGGGCCGACACCCTGCGCGCGCAGGGATATCAGCCGGACGTCATCGTCGGCGACCCGCACGGGATCGGCGCGGAGACACTGCGCAGCGGCGGTGAGGTCGTGGTCCCGGCGCAGCCGGACGGGCACGCGCCGGGGGTCGAGCGCATCCAGGACCTCGGGATCGGCGCGGTCACCTTCCCCGCGACGGGCAACGCCGAGGACCTCGCGCTGCTGCTGGCCGACGCGCACGAGGCGAGTCTGGTGGTCACCGTCGGATTCCAGGCGACTCTGCGGGAGTTCCTCGACCACGGCCGGTCCGGCTCGAACCCGTCGACCTTCCTCACCAGGCTCAAGCTCGGCACGAAACTGGTCGACGGCAAGGCGGTCGCGACCCTGCACCGCAGCCGGGTGTCCATCGGCGCCATCGTCCTGCTGGTCGTCGCGACCCTGGTGGCCGTCGCGGCCGCGCTGCTGGTGTCCGACGTGGGTTCGGTCTACCTCGACTGGATCCGCGACACCTGGAACTCGTTCATCGCCTGGGGCAAGGGACTTTTCACGTGATTTCACTGCGGTACCACATCGTTTCCATCGCCGCCTGCTTCCTGGCGCTCGCCATCGGAGTGGTGCTCGGGTCCACGGCGCTGAACGGTGCCCTGCTTTCCGGTCTCGCCGGCCAGAAGGAGGATCTGGGTTCCCAGGTCGCGGATCTGGAGGCGCAGCGCAACACGCTCAACGCCAGGCTCGGCGACGCGGACGCGTTCGCCGGCGCGATGGGGCCGAAGGTCGTCGCCGGGCAGCTGGACAAGCGTTCGGTGGTGCTGGTGACCACAGAGGACGCGAAGCCCGCGGACCGCGACGCGCTCAAGCAGCTCGTCGGTCAGGCCGGTGCCGCCGTCACCGGGGAAATCCAGCTGACCGAGGCGTTCTCCGACCCGATGCGCTCCGATCAGCTGCGTGACGTCGTTTCACGGCTCCAGCCCGCCGGTGTCCAGTTCCCGACCGCCGGTGACCCCGGCACCCTCGCGGGCGCTTTGCTCGGCTCGGTGGCGTTGCTGAACAAGGACAACGCGCAGCCGCAGTCCACGCCGGTGGAGCTGGCGGCCGCGCTCGGCGGGCTCACCGACGGCGGTTTCCTGAAGACCGACGGGGAGGTGAAGCCCGCGCAGCTCGCGATCGTGCTCACCGGTTCCAAGTACACCGGGGACGGCGCCGGTGACCGTGCCTCGACCATCGCGCGGTTCGCCGCTCAAATGGACCGTTCCGGTGCCGGCACCGTCCTGGCCGGCGACGCGGGATCCGCCGACGGCACCGGCGCGATCGGCGTCGTCCGCGCCGACACCTCGTCGACCTCGATCCTGTCCACTGTGGACAACGCGGAGACCGCGGCGGGCCGGGTCACCACGATCTTGGCGCTGCGCGAGCAGCTCGAAGGTGGCGCTGGCCGCTACGGCATCGCGGGTAACGCCCAGGCTCCGGCCCCCGGTATCGCCGCGGCCGGCAACTGACCTGCGGATCCCAAGGATTCATTGATTCGTACGGCGGATGTGTCGGGTGTTGTGAAGGGGCCTTTCGCCGCATCGGATGCGGGGAAAGCTCCCTTCACTCGGCGACGTCTGGTGACCCGCGGGGGCCGGGGTGGCCGTCTGCGATCGTGTCGCGAAAGCCACTTTCGGGACATCAGACGTCGCGAAAGTGGCTTTCGCGACACGCCTTGGTCGCGAGCTGCGCCATGACTTACATCGGCGAGGTGCGAGCGCACGCAAGCGGCTTGTCAGCGCGCCAACCTTGCTTTACTCCTCGATAACGCGGGGGTGGGGCGTGGGCCAGAGGCGGGTTTTCGGGAGCGGGCGGGCGTAGGAACCGGCCCGGCTGGTCTTGAGGTCGAGAGCGACAAGGGATTCGGCGAGGCGGACGGCGGCGGCGACGCCGTCGATCACCGGGATGTCCAGCATCGCCGAGATCCGGCGATCGAGTCCGGTCATCCCCGCGCAGCCGAGGACGAGGACCTCCGCGCCCGCGTCCCTGGCACGGCGTCCGGCGGTCAGCAGGGCCGATTCCGTCCTGCGTTCGTCGGTCAGTTCGAGGACGCCGAGCCCGGCACCGAGGACGCCGACGCAGTTCTGCGCGACGCCCGCGGCGTGCAGACTGTCTTCGATGAGCCCGCACGTCCGGTCCAATGTGGTCACGACGCCGTAGCGTCTTCCCAGCAGGCAGGCCAGATGCGCGGCCGCCTCGGTGATGTCGACGACCGGGACGTCGAGCAGTTCCCGCGCCCCTTCCCGTCCGTGCTCGCCGAAACCGGCCATCACGAGTGCGTCGAACGGCTCGTCCAGCCCGTTGAGAAGGTCGAGGACGGCCGCGGCGCTGAGGAAGCTGTCCAGCCAGCCTTCCGCGGATTCCGGTCCCCATAGCGGGGTTCTGGCCAGGATTTCGGTGCCGGGGCTCGCCGCGGCGCGGGCGCCCGCCTCGATCTCCTTCGTCATCGCCTCGGTGGTGTTGCAGTTGGTGACCAGGATCCGCATCACGCGACCCGCTGCTTGCGCGTCACCGCGAAATAGAGGGCCGCGGCGGAAGCGGTGCCGATGAACCACGAGTACGGCGCGGCGGGGGCGAAGAACGGCACCAGGGCGATGATCGCGGACAGCGCCGCCGTGGGAAGGAAGGTGACCATCGCGCGCGGGTTGAAACCGCGCTTGTAGTGGTACGGCGACTCGGGCCCGGCCACGAACAGCTTGTCCACGTCGATCCGGCCGCGTTTCACCAGGTAGTAGTCGACGATCATGATGCCGAACAGCGGGCCGAGGAAGGCGCCGAGGCCACCGAGGAAGTAGTTGACGACCGCGGGGGAGGAGTACAGCTTCCACGGCAGCACGCACAGCGCCGCGACCGCGCTGATCATCCCGCCGATGGTGAAGGTGATCCGTTTCGGCCAGATGTTGGCCAGGTCGTAGGCGGGGGAGACGAAGTTCGCGACGATGTTCACGCCCATGGTGGCGATCGCGAAGGTCAGCGCGCCGATGATCAGCACGGGGGTGTTGTCGATGCGGGCCAGCAGTTCGGCGGGGTCGGTGATGGCTTCGCCGAACACCTGGAGGCTGCCCGCGGTCACCAGCACGGACAGCAGCGCGAACGCCGTCGAGTTGATCGGGAGGCCCCAGAAGTTCCCGCGCCGCACCGTTTTCTGGTTCGGGGCGAACCGCGAGAAGTCGCAGAAGTTGAGCATCAGGGTGCCGTAGATGGACAGGATCAGGCCGACGGCGCCGAACCACTGCCGTACTTGTTCCCCTGTGGACAGTGCCTTCGGGTTACTGGTCAAGGAGATGTTCCAGTCGGCGGCGGCCAGGATCCAAACGGCGAGCGCGATCATCACGACCCAGATGCCGGGGCCGCACCAGTCCTGGAACTTGCGCACGGCCTCCATACCGCGGGTGAGCACCAGTGCCTGGGCGAGCCACAACGCGATGAAACAGATCCAGCCGAGGGCGTGCAGGCCGAGGAAACCCACCTCGGTCAACGGTTTCAAGCCCGGATCGATCGCGAGCACGAGCAACGTGATGGCCACGGAGGCGAGGTAGGTCTGGATGCCGTACCAGAAGATCGCGATGATCGCGCGGATCAGCGCCGGCAGGTTCGCGCCGAAGGTGCCGAAACTGATGCGGGCGACCACGGGGAACGGTACGCCGGTCTTCTGGCCGATCCGGCCCATCAGGTTCATGCCGAAGTAGATGAGCACGAAACCGGTCAGGAGCGCGGTGAACACCTGCCATGCCGAGAGCCCGAGGACGAACAGGCCAGCCGCGAAGGTGTAGTTGCCGAGGTTGTGCACGTCCGACATCCACAGCGCGAAGATGTCGTAGACCTTCCAGCGGCGTTCTTTCGCCGGGGCGAGGTCTTCGTTCCAGAGCCGGGGATCGGCGTTCTCGGTGGTAGGCGCTTCGGACCGGGTTGCTGGGGCGGCGGTCATGCGGGGCCTCCGATCGACGGGGACGTCCGGTCGATTTGGTATCCCAAAATTTGGCATCCCAAATATCACCCCGCGGTGGTCCGCCGTCAAGGTTTCTGCCGATAAACTCGGTGTTACAAGCTGTTACGGCGGTGGTGAAGGGGGCTCGGGTGGCCGAGGAAGGACCGCGTCAGCCGCTGGCCGCGACCCGGCAGCGGGTCCGCGACGAGCTGCGTGAACGTATCCTCGCCGGACGGCTGAAGCCGGGGGACAGGCTGGTCGAACGTGAGCTCGCCGAGGATCTCGGCGTCTCGCGGGTCCCGGTGCGCGAGGCCATCCGCAGCCTGGAGGCCGAAGGTTTTCTCGCCGTCCAGTCGCCACGGCGGATCGTCGTGCGTCAGCTGGCCAAGTCCGACGTCGAGGAGCTGTTCGACGTCCGCGAGGCACTCGAAGGGCTCGCCGCCGGACTGGCCGCCGAACGGGCGGGCAAGGCGGAACTCCGCGCGCTCGAACGGCTGCTCACCGAGGCCGCCCGCGCGACCGAAAGCGGCGACCCGGCCAGGATTACCCTGCTCAACACCCGCTTCCACGACCAGATCGTCGCGCTCGCCGGCAACGGGTTGCTGCACGAGATCCTCCGCCCGCTCGAGGGCAGG
This sequence comes from Amycolatopsis sp. NPDC057786, assembly GCF_042797905.1. Classification (NCBI taxonomy): domain Bacteria; kingdom Bacillati; phylum Actinomycetota; class Actinomycetes; order Pseudonocardiales; family Pseudonocardiaceae; genus Amycolatopsis; species Amycolatopsis sp. NPDC057786. The sequence goes on along the minus strand of NZ_JBHVKW010000011.1, from coordinate 107,117 downwards.
CTGCGCTGGCTGACCAGCCAGAACGAGCACTGGGGCGAACTGCTCGACGAACATCGCCGTCTCTACGACGCGATCGCTTCGGGCGACGCCGACCGCGCGCGGGCCCACGCCGTCGAGCATGTGCGGGTGAACCGGGAAGTCACGCTGAAGGCGCTGTTCCCCGAAGATGACGGAGAACGCTCCGCCGGGTGAACCGGAGATGCCAGACTCGCGTCATGATCACCGACGAACAACGGGCCGCCCGCACCGCGCGGGCGGTGGCCGCCGCGGTTTCCGCGGGCCGCGACCTCGGACTGACCTTCGACGAACCGGAAGTCCTGTACGACGTCTTCTCGGTCATCGTGCGCTTGTCACCCTTGCCGGTGGTGGTGCGCGTGCCGACCGTCCTGCCGCGGACGACCACGCTGGAGACGCAGCTGACCGACCAGCGGCGTGAGCTGGCCGTGACCGGCTGGCTCGCGCGTCGCGGGCATCCGGTCGTCCCGCCCAGCCCGCTGGTACCGGCGGAACCCGTGCGGCGAGACGGCTTTTCGATGACGTTCTGGCAGTTCGTCGAGCACGACAAGGACGCCGAGATCAGCCCTGAGCGCGGCGCCGAGATCGTCGCCCGGTTGCACGCCGCCCTCCGCCAGTACGACGGCGACCTGGCGTTCATGGGCGGTCTGATCCCGTTCGTCCCCGACGGTCTCGATCAGCTCGCGGACCGCCCGGACCTGCTGGAACCGGCCGATCTTGACCGGGCCCGGCGCGAATGGGACGTGCTCCGGCCGCTGTTCGCGTCGGAGGCGGCGTTCACCAGGGCCTTTCCCGGCGCGACGGTCCAGCCGGTGCACGGTGACGCCCCGGCGTACAACCTGATCGCCACGCCGGACGGCGAACTCTGCTCGGACTTCGAACTCGTCAACCGCGCCCCGGCCGAGCTGGACCTCCCGGCGATGGGCCCGGAGGGCATCGCGGCCTACAACGCGGCCGCCGGCGAGCTGGGGCTGCGCGGAGCGGACGAGCGGGTGCTGCGAGCGCTCGGGGCGTTGGCGACACTGCAAGGAGTGGCCTGCCTGGCGATGGCGCCGGAGCTGCCCATGCTCGTCGACGGTCTCAAGCCGATGATCGAGCAGTGGCGGGAAGCTCCGTTCGCCGGAGGGCTCGGTTAGCCGAGCATCGAGGTCCACGCTTCGGCGAATCCGGGGAAGGTCTTCCCGACCGTCCCCGGATTCTCCACCTCGACGCCTTCGACCTTCAGGCCGAGCACCGCGGCCGCCATCACCAGCCGGTGATCGTCGTAGGTGCGGAACTTCCCGCCGTGCAGCGGCGCCGGCGTGATCCGCAGCCCGTCCTCGGTCTCGCGGACATCGCCGCCGAGCGACGACAGTTCGGTGGCGAGCGCGGTCAGCCGGTCGGTCTCGTGGCCGCGAAGATGCGCCACCCCGGAGATGACCGACGGTCCCTCGGCGAAGCACAGCAGCGCCGCGATGACCGGCGTCAGCTCGCCGACGTCGTGCAGATCCAGTTCGACGCCGGGAATCGTGCCGCTGCCGGTGACCGTCAGGCCTGCCGCGTCGAGTTCGGCGGTGGCGCCCAGAACGGGCGCCAGGCTGCGCAGCCAGTCCCCGGGTTGCGTCGTCCGCTGCGGCCAGCCCGCGATGCGCACCGTGCCGCCGGTCGCGATCGCGGCGGCGACGAACGGCGCGGCCGTCGAGAGATCCGGCTCGACGACGTACTCGGGGCAGGAGAGCCGTGTCGGCGCGACGTGGAACTCGGCGCCCTCACGGTCCACAGTGGCCCCGAACCGGCGGAGCATCTCGACGGTCATCGCGATATGCGGCTCGCTCGGCACCTGGCCGCCCACGAGACGCACGGTGACACCCTGCTGGAACGACGGCCCCGCGAGCAGCAGCGCGGACAGGAACTGGCTCGACGCCGAGGCGTCCAGATCGACCCTGCCGCCCCGCAAGCCGCCTTCGCCGTGGACGGTGAAGGGCGGCGCGTCGCGGCGGTCGTCGTCGATGCGGGCGCCGAGGTCGCGCAGCGCCTTCAGCAGCGGCCCGATGGGACGGCGGCGGATGGCCTCGTCGCCGTCGAACAGCGCCGGACCGGTACCCAGCGCGGCGAGCGCGGGCGTGAACCGGGCGACCGTGCCCGCGTTGCCGAGTTCCACCCGGACGGTGTCGTTCGGATGCACGCGCCCGGGGCCGAGCGGGTGCACGAGGTAGCCGGAGATGCTTTCCTGCGAGTGGGCGCCGAGTGCGTAGATGGCGCCGAGCATCAGGCGCGCGTCCCGGGAGTCGAGCGGGGTCCGCACCCGCGTCGGCGCGCTGGCGAGCGCGGCGAGGACGTAGGCCCGGTTGGTGATCGACTTCGAACCGGGGACACGGATGTCCGCGTCGAGCGGGCCTTCCGCGACCGGTGCGGTCCAGGTGTCGTGCGCGTCTGTCACGTCGCGAGGGTAGCGGTTTTCCACTCCATCGGACGCTTGCGGCGTGGCCGGTGAGCGCCCCGGCGGGCGTGCGATAAGGTGGAAGCCCGTGGGACTTCAGTCGCGGGCTACCAAGTATGTCTTTGTCACCGGAGGCGTTGCCTCCTCTCTGGGTAAGGGACTCACGGCTTCCAGCCTGGGTCAGCTCCTTACCGCACGTGGGCTCCGGGTCACGATGCAGAAGCTGGATCCGTACCTCAACGTCGATCCGGGCACGATGAACCCGTTCCAGCACGGTGAGGTGTTCGTCACCGACGACGGCGCCGAGACCGATCTGGACATCGGGCACTACGAGCGTTTTCTCGACCGGGCTCTCGACGGCAAGGCGAACGTCACCACCGGGCAGGTGTACTCCGAGGTCATCGCCAAGGAGCGCCGCGGTGAGTACCTCGGCGACACCGTGCAGGTCATCCCGCACATCACCGACGAGATCAAGGCGAGGATCACCGCCGCGGCGGGCGCCGACGAGGACGGGAACAGCCCGGACGTCGTGATCACCGAGGTCGGCGGCACCGTGGGCGACATCGAGTCGCTGCCGTTCCTGGAGGCCTGCCGTCAGGTCCGCCACGACGTCGGCCGCGACCAGTGCTTCTTCCTCCACGTCTCCCTGGTCCCGTACCTCGCCCCGTCGGGTGAGCTGAAGACCAAGCCGACCCAGCACTCGGTCGCCGCGCTGCGCAACATCGGTATCCAGCCCGACGCGCTCGTCTGCCGCGCCGACCGTGAGCTGCCGGAGGACCTCAAGCGCAAGATCGGCCTGATGTGCGACGTCGACACCGAAGCCGTCATCGCCTGCCCCGACGCGCCGTCGATCTACGACATCCCGAAGGTGCTGCACCGTGAGGCGCTCGACGCCTACGTGGTGCGCCGTCTCGGGCTGCCGTTCCGCGACGTCGACTGGACCGTGTGGGGCGACCTGCTCGACCGCGTGCACAACCCGTCGGAGACGGTGCGGGTCGCGCTCGTCGGCAAGTACATCGACCTGCCGGACGCGTACCTGTCGGTCACCGAGGCGCTGCGCGCGGGCGGGTTCGCCCACCGCGCCAAGGTTCAGATCGAGTGGGTCCCCTCGGACTCCTGCGAGACCCCGGCCGGTGCGGCGGCGGCGCTGTCCGATGTGGACGGTGTGCTGGTGCCGGGCGGCTTCGGCGTCCGCGGCATCGAGGGCAAGGTCGGCGCCATCGCCTACGCCCGCACCCACGGGCTGCCGCTGCTGGGCCTGTGCCTCGGCCTGCAGTGCATGGTGATCGACGCGGCGCGGAACCTGGCGGGGATCAAGGACGCGAACTCGGCCGAGTTCGAGGACGGCCCGAACCCGGTCATCTCGACGATGGCCGACCAGCGTGACGTCGTCGCCGGCGAGCGCGACATGGGCGGCACCATGCGGCTCGGCGCCTACGTCGCCAAGCTCAAGCCGGGCTCGCAGGTCGCGAAGGCGTACGGCAGCACCGAGGTCTCCGAGCGGCACCGTCACCGCTACGAGGTCAACAACGCTTACCGCAAGCGCCTTTCCGACGCCGGCCTGGTGTTCTCGGGTACCTCGCCCGACGACCACCTGGTCGAGTTCGTCGAGTTGCCCGCCGACAAGCACCCGTTCTTCGTCGGCACCCAGGCGCACCCGGAGCTCAAGAGCCGCCCGACCCGCCCGCACCCGCTGTTCAGCGCGTTCGTGAAGGCCGTCGTCGACCGCAAGGTCGCCGAGCGGCTGCCGGTCGAACTGCCCGAGGCCCCGCAGACGGTGGCCCGGTGACCGAACCCGGTAAGCACGAGTTCACCGTCGCGTCCACAAAGGACGTCCACATCGGACGTGTCGTGGGGCTGCGGGTCGACGAGGTCGTGATGCCCGGCGGCGGCACCGCCCGCCGTGAGGTCGTCGAGCACCTCGGCGCGGTCGCCGTCGTCGCGCTCGACTCGGACGGCATGGTGACGCTGATCCACCAGTACCGCCACCCGATCGGGCGGCGGCTGTGGGAACTGCCCGCCGGGCTGATCGACAAGGCGGGGGAGGACCCCGTCGAGGCGGCCAAACGCGAGCTGGTCGAGGAGGTCGGGCTCAGCGCCGGGCGGTGGGAGACCCTGGTCGACGTCGCGGCGTCGCCCGGCTTCACCGATGAGGTCGTCCGTGTCTACCTCGCCCGCGACCTGTCCGAAGTGGACAGGGAGATCCTCGGCGACGAGGAGGCGGATCTCGTCATGCGGAAGTTCCCGCTCGCCGAGGCGGTGCGGATGGCGCTGGCGGGTGAGCTGGTGAACGGGTCGACCGTCGGTGGCGTGCTCGCGGCGCACGCGGTGCTTTCGGGCGCGGCTTCGTCGCGGCCGGCCGACGCCCCTTGGGAGGACAGGCCGACGAAGTTCGCTTCACGCGGTCTCTGACGCCCTTTCGCGCGCTATGAACGGTCCGTTCCTTGCAAAATTTGCAAGGAACGGACCGTTCATGGCGTTCGGGAGGTGGTCGGTACGGCGCCGGGCCTGTGTTCGGGGAGGCTCCCGAGGCGCTCAGTCCCGGAGACGGCGGCCCTGCGCGTCGGTGCCGCCGTTCGCCAGCAGCACGATCCCGTCGACGATCGGCCAGACCGCCCCGATGCCGCAGGTGACCAGCACGACCGCCAGCTGGCCGATGGCGAGACCGACATGGCCGGTGTAGAAGCGCCCGATCCCGAACGGCAGCACGATCTGCAGCACCCCGGCGGCGACCTTCGACTTCGGTGAATACGGCATGACCGCGGCGGGCTGCTGGTACACGGGCACGAACGGCGGCGGGTCGAACCGCGGCGCGAGGTACGCCGGATGCGGCGCGGGCAGGTCCTGGAACAGCGGCCGGAGTTCGCCGAACGTCACGGCCTCGTACGCGGCGAGGACGCGGCCCTCGTACTCGTCCGGCGTGATCCTGCCCTGGCTGTAGTGGTCGGCGAGCAGCCGCGCCGCCTCCTCGCGTTCGGCGGTGCCGGCGCGCATTTCGTCCGGGTCCGGTTGCTGGGACATGTTCCCAAGGTAGCCCGTTTCACACCCGCGACGCGGTACGCGCGGCGAACCCCCGAACGGGTCGCGGTCGTCCTAGAGTGTCCGTGTGTCACGGGCAGGCGGTACCGGAGTCGCCCAGGTGGTCGCCGCTTACCTCGACCATCTGGTGGTCGAGCGCGGAACCGCGAGGAACACCCTCGACAGCTACTCCCGCGACCTGCGCCGGTACACCGCGTACCTCGGTGACGCCGACGTCGAGTGCTTCAGCGATGTCACCTCGGCGCACATCACCTCGTTCGGCGCGGCGCTGCGCGAAGGCGACGAAGAGCATCGGCCGCTCGCCGCGTCCTCGGCGGCCCGGGCGCTCGTCGCGGTGCGGGGACTGCACAAGTTCGCGCACGCCGACGGCATCACCGAGAACGATCCGGCCCGCGAGGTCCGCCCGCCCGCCGCGGCCAAACGGCTGCCTAAGGCACTGCCGGTGGGCGACGTCCTGAAACTGCTGGAAACCCCGCCGCCCGAGGGTGAACGCCCGCTGCGGGACCGGGCGCTGCTGGAACTGCTCTACTCCACCGGCGCGCGGATCTCCGAGGCCGTCGGGCTCGACGTCGACGACATCGACGACGCCGAACGCACCGTGCTGCTCGACGGCAAGGGCGGCAAACAGCGCATCGTGCCGATCGGCCGCCCCGCGCTGGAAGCGGTGCACGCGTACCTCGTCCGCGCGCGGCCGGCGCTCGCCACCCACGGCAGGGGGACGCCGGCGATGTTCCTGAACGCCCGCGGCTCCAGGCTTTCCCGGCAGAGCGCGTGGCAGGTTCTCAAGGACACCGCGGAATCCGCGGGAATCACGGCGGGCGTCTCCCCGCACACGCTGCGCCATTCCTTCGCCACGCATCTTCTCGAAGGCGGGGCCGACGTCCGCGTCGTGCAGGAACTCCTCGGTCACGCTTCGGTGACCACCACCCAGGTGTACACGCTGGTCACGGTCAACACGCTCCGCGAGGTTTACGCGACAGCACATCCCCGCGCGCTCGGCTAATCGACCCGGTCGGTCCCGGCGTGCCTCGTTGGCTCGACTCGCGGATCGCGCATAGGCTGCCGAGGATCCTGCCGAAGAGGAGCTTTCGCGCCATGTCGACACCGAACGAGCCGGCGAAGCCGTCCGCGTCCGCCGGTTCGGCCGCGGCGAGCCTCAGCCAGGTGACCATCGCAACCCCCGCCGAACACGACGGCGACGAACCGTCGGAGGACACGATCTCTTCCCGCGGCCGCAAGGCCAAGCGCGCCAAAGAAACCAAGCAGCAAGAACTCGAGAGGGAAGGTATCGGCCCCACGGGCCGTCCGTTCCGCGAGATCCCCGATCCGCCGCCGCTGGACCGCCATGGTCCCGCACTGGTGATGGCCATGTGCAACCAGAAGGGCGGGGTCGGCAAGACCACCTCGACCATCAACCTCGGCGCGGCGCTGGCCGAATGCGGCCGCCGGGTACTGCTGGTCGACTTCGACCCCCAGGGCGCGCTCTCGGTCGGCCTCGGCATTCAGCCGCACGAGCTGGACCAGACGGTCTACAACGTCATCATGGAGCGCTCGGTCAGCATCACCGACGTCATCCGGAAGACCAGGGTGGACGGCGTCGACCTGCTGCCGAGCAACATCGACCTGTCCGCGGCCGAGGTCCAGTTGGTCGCAGAGGTAGGGCGCGAACACACTTTGTTACGGGTCCTTCGTCCGGTCATGAACGACTACGACTATGTTCTTGTCGACTGCCAGCCCTCGCTAGGCCTGCTGACGGTGAACGCACTGACCGCCGCGGACGGTGTGATCATCCCGCTGGAGTGCGAGTTCTTCAGTCTGCGAGGCGTAGCGCTCCTGATCGACACCATCGAGAAGGTGCAGGAACGCCTCAACCCCAAACTGGACATCACCGGGATTCTCGCCACCATGTACGACCCGAGAACCCTGCACTCGAAGGAGGTCATGGCGAGAGTGGTGGAGGCATTCGGCGACACCGTGTTCGACACGGTGATCAACCGCACCGTGCGGTTCCCCGAGACGACGGTCGCGGGCGAGCCGATCACGACCTGGGCTCCCAAATCAGCGGGCGCGGCGGCCTATCGCGCGCTCGCCCGTGAGGTGATCGCTCGGTGAGCAGGCGAGCTTCCCTGCCAGGAGCGTCCGAACTCTTCAGGATCACCTCCAGCCCCGCGCTCGATCTCCCGCCCGCGCCCGAGCAGCCCGCCCCCGCGAAGGGGAACGGCAACGGGAACGGTTCCGGGAACGAGCACAAGGAACGGCTGACCCGTGCCGCGCGCAGCGGCTCCGGGCGGACCAAGCACGACGCGAAGATCACCGTCTACGTCTCCGGCGACGAACTGCTGGCGATGGAGCAGGCCAGGCTGAACCTCCGGGCGAAGCACGGTCTCGTACTCGATCGCGGCAGGCTGGTCCGCGAGGCGGTGGCCGTGCTGCTGGCCGACTTCGACGCGGCGGGCGAGGACTCGGTCCTCGTCCAGCGTCTGCGGGCGGGCAGCGAGGACGGGAAAGAGACCGAGAGCTGATGGACGACCCGGCCGCGGCTGCTCCCAGCGGCTCAGAGCCGGTCGAGCGGACAGAGGCAGAAGAGACCCCCGCCGTGCACGAGACCGTGCACGGCGGGATGGTCCCCGAAGGACTCGCCAGCGAAGAGCTGAGCACGTCCAAGTTCAAGGTGAACCTGTCGAATTTCCAGGGTCCCTTCGATCTGCTGCTCCAGCTGATCTCGCAGCACCAGCTCGACGTCACCGAAGTCGCGTTGCACCAGGTCACGGACGATTTCATCGCCTACACCCGTGCGCTCGGCACGGAGTGGAACCTCGACGAGACGACCGAGTTCCTGGTCATCGCGGCGACCCTGCTCGATCTCAAGGCGGCGCGGCTGCTGCCCGCCGCCGAGGTGGAGAGCGAAGACGACCTCGCCCTGCTCGAAGCACGGGACCTGCTGTTCGCGCGTGTGCTGCAGTACCGGGCGTACAAGCAGGTCGCGGCCCTGTTCGGAGAGCTGGAAGCCGGCGCGCTGCGGCGGTACCCGCGGTCGGTCGCGCTGGAGGACCGGTTCATGGGCCTGCTGCCCGAGGTGATGCTGGGCGTCGACCCGGCGAAGTTCGCCGAGATCGCCGTCGCGGTCTTCAAACCGAAGCCGCCGCCGACGGTGTCGATCGCCCATATCCACATGGGCCGGGTCTCTGTGCGCGAACACGCCGCGCTGCTGCGGCTCAAGCTGGCGGAACGAGGCGAAGCGACCTTCGGTGAGCTGGTCGAGGACTGTGAGCACACCGTCGAGATCGTGGCGCGGTTCCTCGCGTTGCTGGAGCTGTACCGGGAGGCCACGGTCCAGTTCGAGCAGCTGGAGGCGCTCGCCGAACTGCACGTGCGCTGGACCGGCGGGTCCGTGGAGGAGGCGTCGGTGGCGGCCGAACACGATCGCGCCGCCGCCGAGGACGAGGAGTACGGGTGAGCCCGGAGAACACCGAAGAGACCGAATCGCCCGAGACCGGGGATGGGCTGAAAGCTCCCATCGCCGAGTCCGACGAGGTGAAGGACGCTTTCGTCGCGTCGGACGAGGTGAAGGACGCTTTCGTCGCGTCGGACGAGGTGAAGGACGCTTTCAGCCCGCCGGAGGCCTCGGAGCCGCCTGCCGACGAGCCGGACGAGCCGGAGGCCGAGGCGGAGCCGCCTGCCGACGAAGGGCTCGTCGCGGCGGGCGACGGCGGCTACCCCGACGTCACCTCCGACGAGGCGCTCGAAGCGGCCCTGGAGGCGTTGCTCCTGGTCGTCGACTCGCCGATCAACGAGGAATCCCTCGCCGACACGGTCGGCCAGCCCGTGTCGCGGGTGACCGTGGCGCTGCGCACGATGGCGCAGAAGTTCACCGAGCGGACCAGCGGAATCGACCTGCGCCGAGTCGGCGAAGGGTGGCGGTTCTACACTAGGGACGTCTATGCCCCGTTCGTGGAGAAGCTTCTGCTCGACGGCCAGCGTTCCAAGCTGACGCGAGCCGCACTGGAGAGCCTCGCCGTGATCGCCTATCGGCAGCCGGTGACCAGGGCCAGGGTCGCCGCCGTCCGAGGGGTGAACGTGGACGGGGTGATCAGGACGCTGCTGGCGCGCGGCCTGATCGAGGAGATGGGGACCGACCCCGAAACCACAGGCACGCTGTACGTGACGACCGAGCTGTTCCTGGAGCGACTGGGCCTCTCGTCCCTGGCCGACCTTCCGCCCATCGCTCCGTTGCTACCCGAAGTGGACACCATCGATGACATCTGACCCGCATCCCGACGGCATTCGGCTGCAGAAGGTCCTTTCACAGGCAGGCGTCGCCTCGCGGCGCGCGGCCGAGGACCTGATCGTGCGCGGTCGCGTGAGCGTGGACGGCAAGGTGGTCACCGAACTCGGCCGCCGGGTCGATCCGGACAACTCCGTGATCCACGTCGACGGCACCCGCGTCCAGGTCCGCGAGGACCTCGTCTACCTCCTGCTGAACAAGCCCAAGGGCGTGCACAGCACGATGAGCGACGACCGCGGCCGTCCGTGCGTCGGCGACTACCTGCGCGGCCGGTACGAGGAGACGCCCGGCATCGTGCACGTCGGCAGGCTCGACGAGAACACCGAAGGGCTCCTGCTGCTCACCAACGACGGCGACCTCGGCCACCGGCTGATGCACCCGTCGTTCCGCGTGCTGAAGACCTACTTCGCCGAGGTCGAGGGCATCGTCCCGCGTGGGCTCGGCAAGGAACTGCGGGCGGGCTTCGAGCTGCCGGACGGCATCGTCAAGGTCGACCAGTTCCGGGTCAAGGACATGCTGGCCGGGCGTACCCAGATCGAACTGGTCATCCACGAGGGCCGCAAGCACATCGTGCGGCGGCTGATGGCGGCCACCGGGCACCCGGTGCGCAAACTGGTCCGGACCGCGCTCGGCGACGTCCAGCTCGGCGCCCAGCGCTCGGGCTCGATCCGGCGGCTGAACCGCGGCGAGGTCGGTTCGCTGTACCGCGCCGTCGATCTGTAACCAAGACTTTCCGCCCTACTGCACGGGTGATCACCGCGTTTAGCTCTCCCTGACGGGCTTTCAGCCGACGGGGAAGGGCTCAACCGTGAAAACAGTTGTGCTGGCAGGGATCTTGGCGGTCGCCGCGGCCGTGGTCGCGGCGCCGCAGGCCGCGGCGAAACCGCGGAGCAGCGAACCGGTCTACGACTTCGCCCAGGCCGTCCGCGAGACGGCTTGGGTGGACATCGGGCTCGACGGGGACGGCGACGGCCGGTCGGACCGGGTCGCCGCGGACATCATCCGGCCGAAGGAACCGGCGGCGCAGGGCAAGAAGGTCCCGGTCATCATGGACGCGAGCCCGTACTACTCGTGCTGCGGGCGGGGCAACGAGAGCGAACTCAAGACCTACGACTCGGCGGGCAGGCCGGTCGGCTTCCCGCTCTACTACGACAACTTCTTCGTCCCGCGCGGGTACGCCGTGGTCCTGGTCGATCTGGCCGGCACCAACAAGTCCCGTGGCTGCACCGACATCGGCGGCCCCTCGGACATCGAATCGGCGCGCAAGGTCGTCGACTGGCTGAACGGCCGCGCGAACGGCTACACGACGGCGACCGGCCCGGCCAGGAAGAACGCGACCTGGTCGACGGGCGCGGTCGGCATGATCGGGAAGTCCTACGACGGCACGGTGGCCAACGGCGTCGCCGCGACCGGCGTCGACGGGCTCAAGACCATCGTGCCGATCGGCGCCATCAGCTCCTGGTACGACTACTACCGCTCCGACGGCGCGAGCCTGCGTCAGGGCAGCCCAGCGGGGTTGGCGCAGACCGTGTCCCGGCGCAACGGTGGGCAGAACTGCGGCGCGGCGAACCAGAAGCTCGCCGCGGGCGCGACCTCGAACGGCGACTACAACGCGTTCTGGCTCAACCGGGACTACGTGCAGAGCGCTTCGAAGGTGAAGGCCAGCGTGCTCGCTTCGCACGGCCTCGGTGACCTGAACGTCAAGACGATCAACTTCGGGCAATGGTGGGAAGCGCTGAACGTCGAGCGCAAGCTCTGGCTGACGCAGGCCGGCCACGTCGATCCGTTCGACTACCGGCGGTCGGAGTGGGTCGACACGCTGCACAAGTGGTTCGACCACTACCTGCTCGGCGTGGACAACGGTATCGAGAAGACGCCGGGCGCGAGCGTGGAACGCGAGCCCGACGTCTGGGTGGACCAGCCGACCTGGCCCGCGGGCAGCGCCGTCACCCTGCGCCCCGCGGCCGGGAACACACCGGGCGTCGGCACGCTCGGCACGACCGTGGGGACGGGCACGGTCTCGTTCACGGACTCGTCGGGCCAGTCGTCGAACAGCTGGGCCGCGAGGCCGACGGAGACCGCGAGCGGCCGCGTGCTGTTCAGCACCGGCGCGCTCGCGAAGGATCTGCACGTGTCCGGGACGGCGAAGGTGACCGTGACCGCGACGCCGTCGACGCCCACCGCGCGGCTCTCGGCGGTGCTGGTCGACTACGGCCTGGCGACGATCCGGAACTACACCGGACCGAAGGAAGGCATCAAGAACGAGCTGACCCAGTCGTGCTGGGGCGCGAGCTCGCCCGGTAACGACGCCTGTTACCTGAACACGAGCACCGACGCCGTCTCGGTGGGGCTGAACATCATCAGCCGCGGGTGGGCGGATCTGGCCAACCACCGGTCGCTGACCCAGGAATCGCCGCTGACTCCGGGGCAGCCGTACACGATGACGTTCCGGCTGGCGAGTACGGATCACGTCGTCCCGGCGGGACATCAGCTCGCGCTGATCATCGGCGGGACGGACGGTTCGTTCATCGGCGGGCCGGCGCAGTACCCGAAGATCACGGTGGATCTGGGCAAGACGTCGCTGGCGCTGCCTGTCTCGGGTGCGGGACCGTCGGCGGTTCCGGCTCCGCTTCCGGCGGCTCCGGCGCAGATCGCGCCGGCGACCGTTTCGGGGCTTGAGCGCGGCTAGGCCTCGACGCTGAGGTCTCGGTCCGGCGGGTGCTGCGAAAGCCATTTCCGCGCCACCCGCCGGAACCCTCGTGTCGTCCGTCTGGTCACGTGAGTTACGTCCCCAATCACGTGAGTCACGTCCTCGATCACGCGAGTTCCGTGCCCGATCACGCGAGCCGTCCGGACCAGTCACGCGTGCTGGCCTTGCGGGACGAGCGAACTCGCGTGATCAGGCGCGTAACTCGCGTGATTGAACGGCGAACTCACCAGTCGCCGCGCGTGTGGGGCGGGGTCAGCCGGCCTGGGAAGCGGGGGTCTTCGAACCGAAGGGCCTCCGCTGCAAGGCTCGCGCCACCGGTTCGACGATCCGCGCGGCCGTCGGGCCGAGGATCGCCATCAGGAGCACGTACGCCGTCGCGAGGGCCGCGAGTTCGCCGGTCACCGCGCCCGCCGCCACCGCCAGCCCGGCGATGACGATCGAGAACTCGCCTCGCGCGACCAACGCGGCCCCGGCGCGGGCACGGCCCATCTTCCCGATGCCCTGCCTCCGCGCGGCCCACCAGCCGGTGCCGACCTTCGTGAGCGTGGTCGCGACCGCCAGGACGACCGCCCAGCCGAGCACGGGCGGGATCGACGCGGGGTTCGTGTTGAGCCCGAACACGACGAAGAACACGGCGGCGAAGAGATCTCGCAGCGGTTCGAGCAGGTGCGTCGCGTTCTCCGCCGTCGAACCCGAGATCGCGATGCCGAGCAGGAACGCGCCGACCGCGGCCGAAACCTGCATCGCCGAAGCGAGGCCGGCGACCAGCAGGGCCGCGCCGAGGACCTTGAGGAGGAACACCTCACGGTCCGGGCTGTCGACCGCGGCGGAGACGTACCGGCCGAACTTCAGCGCGATCACCAGGACGACGGTGATGACCATCAAGGAGATCCCGACGGCCTTCATCCCGCCGAGGAAGCTCACCCCGCCGAGCACCGCGGTGAGGATCGGCAGGTACAGCGCCATCACCAGGTCCTCGAACACCAGGATCGACAGCACCACCGGCGTTTCCCGGTTACCGAGCCTCCCGAGGTCGCCCAGCACCTTCGCGATGATCCCGGACGACGAGATGTAGGTGACGCCCGCCATGACGATCGCGCCGATCGGCCCCCAGCCGAGGATGAGCGCGACGATCGCGCCCGGAGCGGCGTTCAGCACGATGTCCACGAGACCCGCCACCCACGAGCGTTTCAGCCCGGTGAACAGCTCGGCCGCCGAGTACTCCAGGCCCAGCAGGAGCAGCAGGAGGACGACGCCGATCTCGCTGGCGAGGTGGGTGAAGTCGCCGATGTCGCCGAGCGGGATGAACCCGCCCTGCCCGAAGCACAGACCGCCGATCAGGTACAGCGGGATCGGGGACATCCCGATCTTCCCGGCGAGGCGGCCCAACGCGCCCAGCCCGAAGAAGACCGCCCCGAGTTCGATCAAGGACAGTGCGGTGTGATCCATCGGCGATCAGCCGTACTTCAAGATCTTGGCGGCGGCCTCGAGACCTTCGGAGGTGCCGACCGCGACGAGGACGTCGCCCGCGGTGAGGTTGAAGTCCGGCGTGGGGGAGGGGTGGACCTGCCCGGCCCGCATCACCGCGACGACCGAGACGCCCGTACGCGTCCGCATGGCGGTGTCGCCCAGCGTCCGGCCGTCGAACGGCGACGACGCCTTGACCGGCAGCTGCTTGGTGTTGATCCCGGGCAGGTCCCGGTGCTCTTCGGTCAGCTGGGCGACCAGCTGGGGCGCGCCGAGCAGATTCGCCAGCGCGCCCGCTTCGTCGGTGGTGAGCGGAAGTGAGGCCAGGCAGGCGTCGGGATCGTCCGTTTTGGACACGATCAGCTCGACGTGTCCGTCGCGATGGGTCACCACGCCGACGCGGCGGCCGTTGCGGGTGGCGAAGTCCTTGCGGACGCCTATTCCGGGGAGCGGGGTCACTTCGACGTTCACGACGTCAACAGTAACTCACCGTTCGTTTCGCTTCGGGCGGATCAGGAACAGTGCCGAGATCCCGAGCATCAAGGCACACGTCGCGCCGTGGATGCCGAGGGCGGCGCCCACGGAGCCGTTGTGGGTCAACACGATCAGCATGTCGCCGAACGGGATGAACGCCATCGCGAGCATCGCCCAGCCCAGCGCGCGGGCGTTCCGGAACAGGAGCAGCGCGAGCACCACGAGCGCCGTGCCGATGTCGCGGACCCCCTTGACGGCGAGGATCGGGTCACCATCGGACGGCATCACCGGCAGGCCGAATCCGCCCGTCTGGGTCGCCGGGAAGAACACGTAACCGCTCCCGAAGTAGAGGACGAAGAGCACGAGGGCGGCGGACAGGACGTAAGCGATCTTGGTTCTGGTCATGATCTCGACTCCAAGAACTAGCAGTGCTAGGTACGAGAGGGACCTTAGCTCTAGCGTTGCTAGCTTGTCTAGCGGTGCTAGCATGTTCGTATGGTCACCAACCCCCGGCGCGAGCGGGACCGCTCGCAACGCGAACAGCTGATCGTCACCACCGCCCGCGAGATCGCCGAAGAAGAAGGCTGGGACGCGGTCACCACGCGCCGGCTGGCGGCGAAGATCGAGTACAGCCAGCCCGTGCTCTACAGCCATTTCTCCGGCAAGGGGGCGATCATGGCGGCCGCGGCGCTCGAGGGCTGCACCGAAATGGCCGCCGACATGCGGAAGGGCGCCGGGGCGGCGGAGGGCTCCCGGGAGGCGCTGCTGCGGCTGGCCGAGAACTACTTCGACTTCGCAGACCGCAAACCCGCGCTCTACGACGCGATCTTCACCCTCGCCAGCGAGCTGGACTTCGCCAGCCCGGACAGCCCCGAGCCGTTGAAGGACGCGTTCGGCGCGCTGCTCGAAGTCGTGGGCCCGGTCTCCGGCGACTACGACCCCGGCCTCTACACCGAGACCTTCTGGGCGGCCTTGCACGGACTGGTCACCCTCGAACGCAGTCGCCGGCTCCCGGCGCCCGCGCGCGCGGAGCGGATCGGCATGCTCGTCGACCGGTTCGCCGTGGGCGGCTGAGGCGTGTCGCGCGCCACCAGGCAGAATGGTCGTCGATCAGGTGAGCGACGAATGAGCTGAGGAGAGTTTCGGTGACGGGAGCCCTGCGTGGTGTGGTCGCGATGGACGGCCCGTCCGGAACCGGGAAATCCACGGTTTCGCGGAAGCTCGCGACGAAGCTCGGCGCCGGATACCTCGACACGGGCGCGATGTACCGCATGGTCACCCTCGCCGTCCTGCGCGCCGGGGTCGACCCTGCCGACGCGGACGCGGTCGCCGACGTCGCCCTGAAGGCCGAACTCGGCATCGGGACCAGCCCTGACGAAGCGACCGTGACCCTGGCGGGTGAAGACGTCGCCGCCGAGATCCGGGGCGCGGACGTCACCACCGCGGTCTCGCCGGTTTCGGCCGTCCCGGCGGTCCGCGAACTGCTGGTCACCCGGCAGCGCGAGATCATCGCCGAGGTACTCGGCCGGGTCGGCGGCATCGTGGTCGAGGGGCGCGACATCGGCACCGTCGTCTCGCCCGACGCCCCGCTCAAGATCTTCCTCACCGCCTCGGCCGAGGTCCGCGCCGCGCGGCGCAGCGCGCAGGACTCCGCCGCCGGTCGCGAGTCCACTGTGGACGTCGCGAAGGCGGCCGTGGAGCGGCGCGACCACCTCGACTCCACGCGTGCGGCGTCGCCCTTGCGCGCGGCCGAAGACGCCGTCGAGGTGGACACTTCGGCGCTCAACATCGACCAGGTGATCGTCGCGCTGTCCGAACTCGCCCTGCACCGCGGTCTTCTCGAGGGCTGCCCCGCCGAGGCGACGAGGTGACCGCGCAAGGCCTTCCCGATGGCGCGAGCGGCCCGATCCACACGTTCGGCCGGGGCATCGCGAAGTTCGTCGTCCGGCCGGCCTTCCGCGTGCGGGTGCACGGTGCCGAGCGGGTTCCGGCGTCGGGTCCGGTGGTGTTCATCGCCAACCACAGCTCGATGGTGGAACCCCAGCTGCTCTTCGGAATGTTGCCGAGGCGCACGGCGTTCCTGGTCAAGGAGGAACTCTTCCGGGGGTTCGTCGGCTGGTTCTTCCCGAAACTGGGCCAGATCCCGGTGAAGCGGGGGGCGGTGGACCGCAAGCCGCTGATGGCGGCGGTCAAGGTGCTCGAGGACGGCGGTGCGGTGGGGATCTTCCCCGAAGGCACCCGAGGACTCGGTGACGCCGAAAACTTCGAGCGCGGCGCGGCCTTCCTGGTCCGCGCCGGGAACGCGACCGTGGTTCCGGTCGCCACTCGGGGGACGTACAAACCCGCCGGCGCCAAGAGGCGTTGGCGGCCACGCGTCGACATCATGGTCGGCGAACCTTTCACTCCCGCGATCGGGAAGGGAAGGACAGGGCTGGAGGAGGGAACCGAGCGGCTTCGCATCGCGCTCGCGGACCTCGTGAAGGCACTGGACGAATGGCGCTTGGAGCACGGGCTCCGAGACACGCGACAGGATTGAGCACATGACAGAGCTAGACGGAGTCGGCGAGATCGACGGCTCCTGGTCCGACGAATCCGAATTCACCGCGCTCGACGCGCAGATCGCCGCGGGCGAGGCCGAGGAGGAGGCGCAGCTCGCGCAGCCGGTCCTCGCCGTCGTCGGCAGGCCGAACGTGGGCAAGTCGACCCTGGTCAACCGCATCCTCGGCCGCCGCGAGGCGGTCGTGCAGGACGTCCCCGGCGTGACCAGGGACCGCGTCGCCTACGACGCCTTCTGGGCTGGCCGCCGGTTCACGCTGGTGGACACGGGCGGCTGGGAGCCGGACGCGACCGGGCTCCAGGCCTCCGTCGCCGCGCAGGCCGAGATGGCGATGGCCACCGCCGACGCGGTCCTGCTGGTGATCGACGCCAGCGTCGGCGCGACGGCCACCGACGAGGCCGTCTCCAAGGTGCTGCGCCGGTCGAAGAAGCCGGTGCTGCTCGCCGCCAACAAGGTCGACGACGACCGCCTGCTCGCCGACACGGCGTCGTTGTGGTCGCTCGGCCTCGGCGAGCCGTACCCGGTCAGCGCGCTGCACGGCCGCAGCTCGGGCGACCTGCTCGACGCCATCGTCAAGGCGCTGCCGGAGATGCCGCGCGACGGTGACCGCGCCACCACCGGCCCGCGCCGGGTCGCGCTGGTCGGAAAGCCGAACGTGGGCAAGTCGAGCCTGCTCAACAAGCTGTCCGGCGAGGAGCGGTCCGTCGTGGACTCGGTCGCGGGCACCACCGTCGACCCGGTCGACTCGCTGGTCGAGCTGGACGGCGAGACCTGGCGGTTCGTCGACACGGCGGGCCTGCGCAAGCGGGTCAACTCGGCCAACGGCGCGGAGTACTACGCGTCGCTGCGGACCAAGACCGCGATCGACGCGGCCGAGGTCGCGATCGTGCTGCTGGACGCCGCCGAACCGCTTTCCGAGCAGGACCTGCGGGTGCTGACGATGGTCGTCGAGGCGGGCCGCGCCTGCGTGCTCGCCTTCAACAAGTGGGACCTCGTCGACGAGGACCGCCGCCACGCCATGGTCCGTGAACTGGACCGCGGTCTGGTGCGGGTACCGTGGGCGGACAAGGTCAACATCTCGGCGCTCACCGGCCGGTCGGTGCGCAAGCTCGCGCCCGCGCTGCGGACCGCGTTGAAGTCCTGGGACCAGCGTGTCCCGACGGGGCAGCTGAACGGCTGGCTCGCCGACCTCATCGCCGCGACCCCGCCGCCGGTGCGCGGCGGCAAGCAGCCGAAGGTGCTGTTCGCGACCCAGGCCGGTATCCGGCCGCCGACGCTGGTCCTGTTCACCACCGGCTTCCTCGAGGCGGGCTACCGGCGGTTCATCGAACGGAAGTTCCGTGAGCGGTTCGGTTTCGAAGGCACACCCGTCCGGGTGAATGTCCGGGTCCGCGAAAAGAAGCAAAGGCCCAAGGCGGGCGGAAAAGCGGCCGGAAAATCGGCGGGTAAACCGAAAGCGCGCTGACTTCTCACGATGTAGGTGAATGGTTCACTGGGTGGACACGCCGATGACCTCGGGTTTCGGCGTGTCCACCGGTGAGTTTCGACACTCTGCCGAGACCCTCCCGAGATATGTCGTTCACCTGCGGTAAAGTCATAGGTCTGCTAGCGGGCGCCTCATTCGGAGAGCGAGCCCGAATGACGCACTTCGCGAAAGGTGTGTGATGGGCTTGAGCGCCCATGGTTCCGTCCTGCCCGTGGTGACCGCCCGATGACACTGACCGCCGATTCCCGGCCGATCGCCTGTGTCGCCGATGTCACCGTCGCTCCCTCGCCCGCCCCCGTCGCCGACCGTGCCCTGTTCTGGTCCGGTCTCGGAGCCGGTGAGCGCACCCTGCTCGACATCCTCGCCGAGACCGCCGCCCGCCACCCCAACGCGGGCGCGATCGACGACGGCGAGACCACGCTGTCCTACCGCAAGCTCGTCGAGGAGATCGACGCCTACGGCCGCAAGCTGACCGCCAACGGTGTCGGCGTCGGCGACCGGGTCGGCGTCCGGATCTCCTCCGGCACCGCGGAGCTCTACGTCGCGATCCTCGCCATCCTGTCCGTCGGCGCCGCCTACGTGCCGGTCGACGCGGACGACCCGGACGAGCGCGCGGAACTGGTCTTCGGCGAGGCCGACGTCGCCGCGGTCGTCGCCGACGGCGGCGCGATCACCGTCGTCGGCTCGCCGAGCGGCGTCGAGGGCTCGCCCGCGCCGACCGATGACGCCTGGATCATCTTCACCTCCGGCTCGACCGGTAAGCCGAAGGGCGTCGCGGTCTCGCACGCGTCGGCCGCAGCTTTCGTCGACGCCGAAGCCCAGCTGTTCCTCACCGAGGAGCCGATCGGCCCAGGCGACCGCGTGCTCGCCGGCCTCTCGGTCGCGTTCGACGCGTCGTGCGAAGAGATGTGGCTCGCCTGGCGTCACGGCGCCTGCCTGGTCCCGGCGCCGCGTTCGCTCGTGCGCACCGGCGTCGACCTCGGCCCGTGGCTGGTCGCGCAGGGCATCACCGTCGTCTCGACCGTGCCGACGCTGGCCGCGCTGTGGCCCGCCGACGCGCTGGAAGACGTCCGCCTGCTGATCTTCGGCGGCGAAGCGTGCCCGCCGGAATTGGCCGAACGCGTCGCCGTCGAAGGCCGCGAAGTCTGGAACACCTACGGCCCGACCGAGGCCACCGTCGTCGCCTGCGCCGCGCAGATGACCGGCGAGGGCCCGGTTCGCATCGGCCTGCCGCTGGTGGGCTGGCAGCTCGCCGTCGTCAACGAAGCGGGTGAGCCGGTCGCGATGGGGGAGACCGGCGAGCTGGTCATCGGCGGCGTCGGCCTGGCCCGCTACCTGGACCCGGAGAAGGACGCCGAGAAGTTCGCGCCGCTGCCCTCGCTGGGCTGGCGCCGCGCGTACCGCAGCGGTGACATGGTCCGCGCCGAAGCCGAGGGGCTGCTGTTCCTCGGCCGTCTCGACGAGCAGGTCAAGCTCGGCGGCCGCCGGATCGAACTCGGCGAGGTCGACGCGGCGCTCCAGGCGCTTCCCGGAGTGCAGGGCGCCGCCGCCGCGGTCCGCCGCACCAAGGCGGGAAACCAGGTGCTCGTCGGGTACGTCGTGCCCGCCGAAGGCGTCGAGTTCGACCACGACGAGGCCGCGACCCGGCTGCGCGAGCAGTTGCCCGCCGCGCTCGTCCCGCTGCTGGCGCTGATCGACGACCTGCCGACGCGCACCTCCGGCAAGGTCGACCGCAACGCGCTGCCGTGGCCACTGTCCACTGTGGACGCCGCGAAATCCGGGCTGTCCCCGACGGAGAGCTGGCTCGCCGAAGGCTGGGCGGAGATCCTGGGTGTCTCTGTCGACAACCCGAAGGCCGACTTCTTCACCAACGGCGGCGGAAGCCTGACCGCCGCGCAGTTGATCGCGCGGATCCGCACCCGGCACCCGCAGGTGTCGGTGAGCGACATCTACGCCAACCCGAAGCTCGGCGCGCTCGCGTCGTTGCTGGACGCGCTGAGCGGCGAGAAGACCGAACGCCGCGACATCGCGCCCACCCCGCGCAAGGCGGGCATCATCCAGTCGCTGCTGATGGTCCCGCTGATGGGCCTGGTCGGCCTGCGCTGGACGACCATCGCCGCGACGCTGTCGAACGTGCTGTCGCTTGCCGGTTTCGCCTGGGCGCCGACGCTGAGCTGGGTGTGGATCGCCGTCGCGTGGATCGTGCTGTTCAGCCCCGCAGGCCGGATCGCGATCTCGGCGACCGGCTCGCGGCTGTTGCTGCGCGGGGTCCGACCCGGCAGCTACCCGCGCGGCGGGAGTGTCCACTTGCGACTGTGGACGGCCGAGAAGCTCGCCGAGTTCAGCGGTGCGGACAGTGTCGCGGGCGCTTCCTGGATGACGACGTACGCCAAGGCCCTCGGCGCGCGGATCGCCAAGGACGTCGACCTGCATTCCCCGCCGCCGGTCACCGGCATGCTGAAACTCGGCCGCGGTGCCGCCATCGAACCCGAGGTCGACCTGACCGGGCACTGGGTGGACGGCGATCTCGTGCACATCGGCAAGATCCGGATCGGCGCCGACGCGCGGATCGGCGCGCGCAGCACGCTGTTCCCCGGTGCCAGGATCGGCAAGGGCGCGGAGATCGCGGCCGGGTCGACCGTCCGCGGCAACGTGCCCGCCGGGCAGCGCTGGGCCGGTGCCCCCGCCGCCCGTGCCACGAAGGACTCGCTGAAGTGGCCGTCGAGCCGCCCGCCGCGCTCGCGGTTCTGGGCTTCGGTCTACGGCGCGACCTCGGTCGCGCTGGGCCTGCTGCCCGCCGTCGCCGCCCTGCCCGCCGTCGCGGTGCTGGGTTACGCGATCTCCGGTGCTTCGTCCTTGGGTGCCGCGCTCGGGCAGGCGCTGCTGTTCACGCCGCTCGCGACCATCGCGTACTTCCTGTCCTACGCCCTGCTCGTGCTCGCCGGCGTCCGTTCGCTGAGCATCGGCATGGTCGAGGGTTACCACCCCGTTCACGGTCGCGTCGCGTGGCAGGTCTGGGCGACCGAACGGCTGATGGGTATGGCGCGTGAAGGGCTGTTCCCCTTGTACGCCAGCCTGTTCACCCCGGTGTGGCTCCGAATGCTCGGGGCGAAGGTCGGCCGCAACGTCGAGGCGTCCACCGTTCTCGCGCTGCCGAAGATGACCCAGGTGGACAGTGGCGCGTTCCTCGCGGACGACACCATGGTCGCCACCTACGAACTCGGCCACGGCTGGCTGCACGTCGCGCCGGCGCGGATCGGCAAGCAGGCGTTCCTCGGCAACTCGGGGATGGCCGCGCCGGGACGTTCGGTGCCGAAACGCGGTCTGGTCGGGGTGCTGTCGTCGGCCCCGCTCAAGGCGAAGAAGGGCTCGTCGTACCTCGGGATGCCGCCGCTGCCGGTCCGCCGGTCGGTCGGCGCGGCCGACACGAGCCGCACGTACACGCCGCCGCTGCGGCTGAAGGCGGCGCGTGCGCTCGTCGAACTGTGCCGCATCGTGCCGGTGATGTGCGGCGTCGCGCTGACCGTCCTGGTGGCCGCCGGGATCTTCGCGCTCGCGTCGTCCTTCGGGTTCGTGGTCGCGGTGCTGCTCGGCGGGCCGCTGCTGCTCGCCGCCGGTGCCGTCGCCGCGCTGACCGCCACCGCGATGAAGTGGCTGCTCGTCGGCCGGTTCCGCGCGGTCGACCACCCGCTGTGGAGCTCCTTCGTCTGGCGGAACGAACTCGCCGACACCTTCGTCGAGGCGCTCGCCGTGCCGTGGCTGATCGGCTCCCTCGGCGGCACACCGTTGCTGCCGGCGTGGCTGCGGACCATGGGCGTCAAGATCGGCCGCGGTGTGTGGCTGGAGACGTACTGGCTGCCGGAGTCGGACCTGGTGAGCCTGGGCGACGGCGCGACGATCAACCGAGGCTGCGTCGTGCAGACGCATCTGTTCCACGACCGGATCATGACGATGTCGCCGGTGACCCTGGACGAGGGAGCGACGCTCGGGCCGCACGGTATCGTGCTGCCTGGCGCGAGCATCGGCGCGCGGACGACCGTCGGACCGGGCTCGTTGGTGACCAGGGGTGACGCGGTTCCCGCCGATTCGCGCTGGCTGGGCAATCCCATCTCGGCCTGGACGAAGTAGGAAGCGGGGTTCGTTCGCGGGTGATTTCGAAGGCCTCCGCGCAGCCCTCGCCCGGCTCGGACCTTTCCGGCGACTCCTATCTGCCACGGCACGGCAACGGCGGTTACCGTGTCCGGCACTACGATCTGGAGCTCGACTACAAGATCGGTCCCAACCGGCTGTCGGCCTCCGCGGCCATCACCGCGGAGGCGACGCAGGCGCTGTCGCGGCTCACACTCGACTTCGGCGAGTTCCGGATCAACCGCGTGCTGGTCGACGGGAAACCGGCCAAGTACACGCGGCGTGGGCACAAGCTGCAGGTGAAGCCGGCGAAGTCGCTGGCGCTCGGCAGCGAGTTCGTGGTGGAGGTCCACTACGTCGGCAACCCGCGGCCGCTTCCCGGGCTGTGGGGCGACATCGGCTGGGACGAACTGACCGACGGTTCGCTCGTCGCGAGCCAGCCGGTCGGGGCGCCGTCGTGGTTCCCGTGCAACGACCACCCGTCGGACAAGGCGACCTACCGCGTCTCGCTGACGACGTCTTCGCCGTATCTCGTGGCCGTCACCGGGAACCTGGTGGCGCGGCACGAGCGCGCGAGCACCACGAAGTGGGTCTTCGAGCGTCCCGAACCGACGCCGACGTACCTGATGAGCGTCCAAATAGGACGGTACGACGACGTCGAGCTCGTCTCCGGTCCCCAGCCCGGCTGGTTCTCGCAACCGTCCGTCGAGGCGTTCCGGATCAACCTCGACGGCGGCTCCGTGGTCACCTCCGTCCCGCAACGGGCCGCCGTGCCGCCGCGCCTGCGCCGGGCGTTCGCGCGTGATTTCGGGCGGCAGGGCCGGATCATGGATTCGCTGCAACGCCTGTTCGGGCCGTACCCCTTCGGCGAGTACGTCGTCGTCGTCACCGACGACGACCTCGACGACCCGATCGAAGCGCAGGGCATGTCGATCTTCGGCGCCAACCACGTCGACGGGCGGCGCACCCACGAACGGCTCGTCGTGCACGAACTGGCACACCAGTGGTTCGGCAACAGCCTGACCGTCGCCGACTGGCGGCACATCTGGCTCAACGAAGGCTTCGCGACCTACGCGGAATGGCTCTGGTCCGAGGAATCCGGCGAGCAGAGCGCGGACGAGTGGGCGAAGATCTGGCACGCGCGGACGAAGGCGAAACCCGCGGATCTCCGTCTCTCCGACCCCGGCGTGGCGCGGATGTTCGACGAGCGGGTGTACAAACGCGGCGGCCTTCTGTTGCACGCCTTGCGTCGTACCGTCGGCGACGCGGTGTTCTTCCCGATGGTGAAGGCCTGGGCGACGGAGAACCGGCACGGTTTGGTGACCACGGCGGCTTTCGTTGCGCTTGCGGAACGCTTCGCTGGGCGGTCGCTGGGTTCTTTCTTCGACGCTTGGCTGGACGCTCCGGCGCTGCCCCCTCTGCCGCCCGTCTGACTCGCGTGCTCTGGCGGCGGGAGGGGTTCTGCTCCGCGATGGCCCACCTGCCGGTAAATCGGTGGGCCGCGGCCAGGACGCCTCGCTACCGTCTCCCTGTCGAAGCCTGGGGAGGGGCGATGGGAAGGAAGAGTCCGCAGGAGAAGAAGCGGCTGAGCTACGCCAAGGATCGCCGCAACCGCTACGGCGAGAACGACAAGTCCTCACGCAAGAACATCCCGCGCCACAAGCGGCGGGTGAACCGGGCGAACCGGCATCGTGAGCAGCAGGTGCTCAACGGCGCGCGTGGCACCGCGGACATCGAGGGTGCCGCGATCGCCGAGGAGAGCTTGCTCAAGATCCGGCCGCAGCGGTGGCAGAAGTCGGCCGGAGTCACGCTCGGCGCGCTCGTCCAGGGGAAGCTCGCCATGACGGACGAGCGAAGGGTCTTCGAGGCGGAAACCTTGTCGCCGTTGAGCGACGACGAACTGAGCGAGCTGCTGTCGGCGGCGGTGCACCTGCTGCCGCTCAGGTACGCGGCGATCCTGCATCTTCTGTACTACACGGGTCTTCGCGCCACCGAGCTGTCCGCGCTGGCTCTGCGGGACGTGTCGGCCGACGCGGTGATCGTCCGTGGACCGCGGCAGCGTACGGTCCCGATGCCACCCGAGCTCCGGCCGCTGCTCGATGCCTACCTTCGGGAGCGTGTCGACGAAGGGCCGACCTTCTTCCTCAGCGACACCTGCGGTCGTCCTGTGCCGCCTGCCACCGTCAACAGCCTCGTGGTCATCTTCGGATTCCTGATCGGCCTGCCGGGGTTGTCGGCGCGAACGCTGCGCAAGACCTTTGCCGTCAACCTCCTCCGGGCCGGGATCGATCTCGACGACGTCGCCGTGATGCTCGGGCACGCGTCGCCTGAAGCCACTCGCGCGTACCTCGCTCTCTGACCAATAGGTCGGATGTATCTACGGCTTTCCGGGTGAGTGCCCTGGCCAAAGCTCGACTATTTCTGGAAACATGCCGGTCGCCAGGACTTGATCTGCGGTAAACGTAGTATGAATCTGGAGGCGACCCATGGCCGAGCTGTCCAGGCGATCGATGCTGAGGGTCGCGGCGGGAGCGGCCGCGCTCGGTGGTCTTTGGGCTCAGGGGGCTCCGCCGGCACTCGCCGGGCAGGACGTCCATCGCCGGATCGTCGACGACGCCCGCATGGCCTGGAAGCGGATGCCGAAGAACTGGCAGGAGGGCCCGTTCCTCGCCAACGGCTTCCTCGGCGCGCAGTTCTACGCGGACGCGCGGCCGAACGTCCTCAAGGTGATGCTCGGCCATTCCCAGGTCCAGGACCAGCGCGGGCAATGGGAAGCGGCCATCGGGTACTCGCGGCTCCCGATCGGCTACCTCACCCTCACCTTCGAGGGCGCGATCACCGCGGTGGACTGGCATCTGGACCTGTACAACGCCGAGCTCGGCGGCACGATCACCACCACCCGGGGTTCGGTGCGGTTCTCCGCGCTGGTCCACAACGATCAGGACCTCCTCCTCGTCTCGCTCACCGGGGAGGCGTCCGCGGAATGGGGGTTCACGCCGCTCGTATCGGCGACGACCAGGACGATCCGCAAACCGCCCGAGTACACGGCGAATCCTGATCCCACGCTCGCCAGTGCGGGCGAGGTCCGGTACTGCGAGCAGCCGCTGCACGCGGGTGGCGGGTACACGACGGCGTGGCGTGAGCGGAAGATCGGCACGCGACGACTCCTGGCGGCGACGGTCGCGTACGCGTTCCCCGAGGCGGCCCACACCGCCGAGGCGATCAGGAGGGTCGACAGGGCGTCGGCGGTGCACCCGGACGGGCTCGTCGCCGTCCATCGGCGCTGGTGGAACGCCTTCTACCGCCGCAGTTTCGTGTCCGTTCCGGACAAACGGATCCAGCGGTTCTACTGGATCCAGCTGTACAAGACCGCCTGCGCCACCCGTGCGAACGGACCGGTCGTCGCCGAATGGGGCCCGTGGTTCCCGGAGGTCGGCAACAGCTGGACGGCGGTGTGGTGGAACCTCAACGTCCAGGTCACGTACCCGATCGTCAACAGCAGCAACCATCCGGAACTCGACGCCGTCACCGCGACCTTCCGCCGCGACCACGCCAACCTCGAACTCTCGGTCCCTCCCGCGTACCGGGACGGGGACACGTACGCCCTCTCGCATCCGGGCGACTGGCGGCTGCGGCCCGGCGGCACCCGCGCGGTCGGGATTCCGGGGCCCGCCACCAAGAACGACCAGACCGGCAACCTGATCTGGGGCCTGCACAACGTCTGGCTCGCGTACCGGCACAGCATGGACGTCCGCGTCCTGCGCGACGTCCTGTATCCGACGCTCGCCAAGGCACTCAACTACTACCGCCACTTCCTCGCCACCGGCCCGGACGGCGCCTTGCACCTGCCGATGACGAGGTCACCCGAGTACGCCGACGCGGCCGACTGCACCTACGACCTCTCGTTGATCCGCTGGGCCGCGCGCACCCTCGTCGAATCAGCGGCCAAGCTGCGGATCGACGACCCGCGGGTACCGGCGTGGCGGGAGATCGGCGAGAAACTGGTGCCGTACCACCAGGATCCGGCGCAGGGCGTGCTGATCGGCGACGGTGTCCCGCTGGCCGACTCGCATCGGCACTTCTCTCATCTGCTCTGGCTTTATCCGCTGCGTGAGAAGCTCTGGGACCGTCCCGGCGACCGGGACATCATGCGCCGCACCTTCGCGCACTGGTCCGCCGCGCAGGAGAAATGGCACGGCTACAGTTTCGCGGCGGCGTCGTCGATGAGCTCCGTGATGGACGCGCCGGAGGAGGCCCTGCGGTATCTGAAGATCTTCCTCGATGGGACCGTCGTGGCCAACACGCAGCTGACACCGAACACGATGTACCGCGAGGGTGCGAACCTCGCGATCGAAAGTCCCATCACCGCCGCTCAGTCCATAGTGGACATGCTGCTGCAGGGCGATCACGGAGTGCTCAAAGTCTTCCCGTCGGTCTCCTCGACGTGGCCCGACGCGTCCTTCGAGAGCTTGCGCGCGGAGGGCGCCTTTCTTGTGGACGCATCCCGCGCGAACGGCGCGACCGAATGGATCCGCGTCCGCAGCGAGGCGGGGGAGCCGCTCACGCTGCGGCACGGGATCCCCGGTGACATCGAGGTCCGTGACGGGCGCGGACGGCGGCTTCCTTGGCGGCACGCGGGCCCCGGCACGATCTCGATCCCGCTCGGCCGCGGCGGGACGGCCGTCGTCGCGCGACGCGGCACACGTCCGGTGCTGGAGCCGCGGGACGTTCCTGGTGATCGTGGAACTCCGGCATGGGGGATCTGAGGATGGACATCACTCGCAGGACGATGCTCGGCGGGGCCTTGGCGGGCGTGGCGGCGGCCGGGTTCGCGTCGTCGGCTTCGGCGGTGGAGAACGACTTCGCGCTCGGCGGTATCGACTGGCCCGGGTTCCTCGGCGCGGCCGACCTGATCTGGCGCCGCATGCCGAAGACCTGGTACGAAGGCCCCTTCCTGGGCAACGGTTTCCTCGGCTCGGGCATCTACGCCGAACCGGGCCGGAACGCCGTCCGGTTCAACGTCCAGCACAGCGAGGTGCAGGATCACCGGCCGGAGTTCGGGTCACTGTTCGGGCTCGCGCGGCTGCCGATCGGGTACTTCACCCTCGAACCGGTCGGCGCCATCACCGGGATCGACTGGCGGATGGACCTCTGGAACGCCGAACTGAGGGGCACGATCACCACGGCCGTGGGCAGTCTCTCACTGCGCGCGATCGTCCACACCGGACAGTCGCTGCTGGCCGTCGAGATCGAGCCGACCGAGGGGGAGCGCGGCTTCGAATGGATCTTCCATCCGGCCGAGGCGGTGAGCCCGAGAACCGATCCGAAGTTCGGGAAGCCGCCGCCAGCCGGGTACGTGGCCAACCCGCCCGCGACTCTGGAAAGCAGCGGCGACGCCAGGCTTTCCGTGCAGACCCTGCTGTCCGGCGGGGAGCACGTCACGGCGTGGCGTGAGGTCACCCGTGGATCGAAGCGGACGCTGTACACGTCCGTGGCGTGGTCGTTCCCGAAGCGGACGGCCGCGCGAGCGGCGTTGAAGACGGTCCGCCGGGCAGAGCCGTTCTCCGCGTTGACGGCCGGGCATCGTCGCTGGTGGCACGACTACTATCGGCACGGTTTCCTGTCCATTCCGGACACTCGGCTCCAGAGCTTCTACTGGATCCAGCTGTACAAGATCGCCTCCGCCGCGCGCCGGGAAGCGCCGGTGATGGCGACCTGCGGACCGTGGCTGGAGCCGACCCCGTGGCCCGCGACCTGGTGGAACCTCAACGTCCAGCTGGAGTACTGGCTCATCCACGGATCCAATCATCTCGAACTGGACGCGGTGAGCCACGCGCTCGGCAAGTTCCGGGCGAACCTGACGAGCCAGGTCGCCGAGCCCTACCAGCACGATTCGGCGGGTATCCCGCGCACCACCGACATGACCCTGCTCAACGGCGCCGTCGGGACGAACGCGGGCTTCCCGGTGGGCATCCCGGGCAAGGAGACGCCGACTCCGGAGGTCGGCAATCTGACCTGGGCGCTGCACAACGTCTGGCTGTCCTATCGGCACACGATGGACCGGCGTCTTTTACGGGACACCCTGTTCCCGCTTCTGCGCAAGGCGATCAACTACTACCTCCACTTCCTGGCGCCTGGAGCGGACGGGAAGCTGCATCTACCGGCGACGTTCTCCCCGGAGTACGGCGTGAACGCGCCGGACTGCAACTACGATCTCGCGCTGATCCGTTGGGGTTGCAAGACTCTGCTGGAGTCGGCGGCGGAACTGCGCGTCGACGACCCGCTCGCGGGGCGGTGGCGGGAGGTGCTGGCCACGCTGGTCCCGTATCCGGCCGACGCCAGCGGCTACATGATCGGCGCGGGGGTGCCGTTCGCGAAATCGCACCGGCACTACTCGCATCTGCTGCAGATCTACCCGTTGTACGAGATCACCTGGGAGCGGCCGGAGCACCGGCGGATCATCGAGACGTCGCTCGACCACTGGGTGGGCTTCGAAGGCGCGTTGCAGGGCTACACGTTCACCGGCGCCGCGTCGATGTCGGCGCAGATGCTGCGCGGCGACAAGGCGGCGTTCTACCTCGGCGAACTGCAGCGGCGCTACATCCAGCCGAACACGATGTACAAGGAATCCGGCCCGGTGATCGAGACGCCGCTTTCGGCCGCGCAGTCGCTGCACGACATGCTCGTACAGAGCTGGGGCGGGGTGATCCGGCTGTTCCCGGCCGTTCCCGCCGCCTGGGCCGACGCCGCGTTGCGCGACTTTCGCACGGAGGGCGCGTTCCTGCTCAGCGCTTCCCGGCAGGCGGGGAAGACCCGCTGGGTCAAGATCACCAGCGAGGCGGGGGCGCCGTGCGTGCTGCGGACGGACATGGACGGCGAGCTGACCGTCCGCGACCGGTGGGGGCGGCCGAAACGCTGGCGACGGTCGCCGAACGGCGACGTCCACGTCGACCTGCGGCGTGGGGAGGAGGCCGTCGTGCACCGCGCGGGCGACCGGCCGGACCTCGAGATCCGGCCCGTCCCGCCGAACGGGACCAGCGCACCATGGGGGATGCCGTGACGTCGTGAGCGGCGATACGCGAGAGTGTTCCTGTACTTCTTCCGGACGACAGGAGCACAGATGTCCCAGCCACCGCAGCCGGGCGAGCCCGAAGGCCAGGCGCCCGACCCCGGGGCTCCGCAGGGGCAGCATCCCCAGCCGCAGTACCAGCAGCCCTATCCGCAGCAGCCGTACCAGCAGCAAGGCTGGTACGGCGCGCCGCAACAGCCGCCGCCGTCGTCGAACAAGACGGTGCTCTGGGTGGGCCTGGGTGCGCTGGGACTCGTCGTGATCGTCGCCGTCGTGGCGATCACCGGCTTCGTGGCACCGGGGTTCTTCCTGCCGGACTCGAAGGACACGAGCGCGGCCGTGTCGTCTTCGTCCTCGCCGGCTCCGACGTCCACCTCCGAGGAGACGACGACGCAGAGCCCGGTGAACATCCCTTCGAGCAGGGTTCCGATGCCGAAGCGCAGCACGCCGCTGGCGGATCCGACGGACTGCGCCTACCCGGCGGATTCCACCGGTTCGGTGCCGAAGAAGGCGAACCCGCCCGCGGCTGGCCCGACCCCGGCGTCCGGCACGTCGGAGGTCACGGTCAAGACGACCGCCGGTGACATCGGGCTGACGCTGGACCGCGGGCTCGCGCCGTGCACCGTGTCGAACTTCCTCTCGTTGGCGCAGCAGGGATATTTCGACGGAACCTCGTGTCACCGGCTCGGTACCTCGGGACTGCAGATGCTCCAGTGCGGCGACCCCGAAGGTTCTGGAATGGGCGGGCCGGGATACACCATCCCGGACGAGGTCTTCTCCGGGCTGAAGTACGGGCGGGGCATTCTCGCCATGGCGAAGAGGCAGGCGCCGAACTCGGGCGGCAGCCAGTTCTTCATGGTCTACGGAGAAGCCGAGCTGCCGCCGGAGTACACCGTGTTCGGGAGCATCTCGGACGCCGGTCTTCAGACGCTGGACAAGGTCGCGCGCGGTGGCGTGGACGACTCGAAGGGGCCGGGCGACGGGACCGGACCGCCGCGGCTCCCCGTGACGTTCCAGTCGATCGCGGTGGGCTGAACGAGGCTCTCGGGCTCGGTGCCGGTACCCGCCGTCCCTCACGAACCGGATCGGGACGGCGGGTACCGGACACCGAACCACTGCTCCGCGTCGTACTCCTCGAATCGGTCCACTTCAGTGAACCCGAGCTTCGCCGCGAGGCGCATCGAGCCTTCGTTGGCTGTCTGCGTGCAGAGCACCACCGGCTCGTCGGGAAGCGCCTCGGCGAACCAGTCGAGTGCCGCCGCGCAGGCCTCGGTGGCGTACCCGCGTCCCCACGCCCGCGGCAAAAGCAGGTACCCGAGTTCGGTCTCCCCGGCATCCGGACGGATATGCCCGGGGCGCTCCGCTTCACGCTGATCGAGCGTGATCATGCCGATCAGCGACCCGTCGAGCTCGATGACGAACAGTCCCGGTCGCCGGCCCGGAATCGCGGGGCTCGTGCGCTCGAGCTCCTCACGCGGTCGGGCGCCGCCGATGTACGTGCCCACCTCTGGCGAGGCGAAGAGCTCGATGAACGCCGAGCGGTCACGGGCTTCGGACCCGCGGAGGACGAGCCGCTCGGTCTTGATCGGGGCGGGTGGCCAGACGACGTGACCGAGGTGGGTCATGGCCGGCAACCTATCGCACGCCGCCGCCCGGTGCCTGGAAGCCGCCGATCTCCCGTTCGAGCAGTTCGGCCAGCCGCAACGGGGTGCGGTCTTCGAACATCGGACCGACGAGCTGCACCCCGACCGGCAGGCCCTCAGGGGACAGGCCCGCCGGTATGGCGGTGGCAGGCAGGCCCGGCATGGTGGCCAGGCCCGCCCAGACGAGCTGATCGAAGTACGGGTACTCGACGCCGTCGATGTCGATGTGCCGTTCCATCGGATTGGGATGGTGGTCGTGCGGGAACGCGGGAGTCGGCGTGATCGGGCACACCACGGCGTCGAACTCGGCGAACAGCCGCCGCCAGCCGTGGCGGTGGACCTTCCGGCGCTTGTCCGCCTCCATCCAGTCGCTGTGGCTGAACAGCATGGCGTCCAGCCGAACGGCGTCAAGGCTCTTGTCGTCCGCCTCGGCCCGCAACTGCTCGAGCGATTCGATGGGGAAA
This sequence comes from Amycolatopsis sp. NPDC057786, assembly GCF_042797905.1. Classification (NCBI taxonomy): domain Bacteria; kingdom Bacillati; phylum Actinomycetota; class Actinomycetes; order Pseudonocardiales; family Pseudonocardiaceae; genus Amycolatopsis; species Amycolatopsis sp. NPDC057786. The sequence goes on along the minus strand of NZ_JBHVKW010000011.1, from coordinate 75,361 downwards.
CGCGCGACAGAGCCCGAAATCAGCAACTCCATGTAGAGCTTCGCGGCCTCGGCAAGATCGGGTAGTAGCGGACTACGCCACGCGACGCGGGCTCCGCCGCCAACGAGCGCGTCGGCCACCCGGCGTACGCCCGCCCGCACGGCGGCCCCGGCCGGAATGAGCGGATGGTCGTCGACGACCAGGACCCGGAAATCGCGGAGCCGCTCGTGGCGGGCGGGCGGCAGCGCCGAGCGATGCGCCACGCCGTACGTCAGCGGGTCCGGTCCGGCCATGACGTCGAGCAGGAGCGCGAGGTCGCGCGCGGTTCGCGCCATCGGCCCGACGACAGCGAGGTCGGGTTCGGCCGGGAAGGCGGGCTCGGACGGCGGGACCATGCCGCGGACGGCCGCCAGCCCGAGCGTCGGCTTGTGCGCGTAGACGCCGCAGAAATGCGCGGGCGTGCGCAGGGAGCCGGCGAGGTCGGAGCCGATGGACAGCGCGCCGAACCCGGACGCCAGTGCCGCCGCCGACCCGCCGGATGACCCGCCCGCCGTCCGGCCGTGATCCCACGGGTTGACGGTGGTGCCGTAGATGTCGTTGAAGCTCTGGATGTCCTGCAACCCCAACGGCACATTGGTCTTGCCGAGCACCACCGCGCCCGCGGCCTTGAGCCGCGCCACCTGAACCGCGTCCTCGGCGGGCAGGTAGTCCCGGTGCGGCGGCATACCCCAGGTCGTGGGCAGCCCGGCCATGTCGTACGACTCCTTGACCGTCACCGGGACGCCGAGCAGCGGCCGGTCTTCGCCGCGGGCACGTGCCTGGTCTGCCCGCTGCGCGGCGGCCCGCGCGCGGTCGAAGTCCGGCACGCAGATCGCGTTGATCACCTCGTCTTCGCGCTCGATCCGGGCGATCGCCTCGTCGGTCAGTTCCGCCGATGTCACCGCACCGGTGCGCAATGCGGCAAGGATTTCTTCGGCCGGCTGAAAGCTCCATTCCATGAATCGGAAGCTAGCGGCGTTCCCAAGGGGGCACGAAATTCTGCGCCATGCAACAAAAAACAGCGCTTCTTGGACGCGTTCTGTGACTGCAGGGGGATCGGTGCAGGTCAACATGCTGAAAGTGAGCGACTCCGCCTGTGTGAGCCATGAAATGCCGCCTCGCGCAACGGGATGGACGTCTCAATTCCCTCAAACGCACAGTCTCCTATGTAGAGTCGAGTGCTTTCAGGAGTCGCGCGTATGACTCGTCTTCCCCGATGCCGGTCGTGTCGAGCCGGATCGCGTGCGGGCGTTTGGCCAGATACGCGTCGAGGTGACCGCGGATCCTGTCGATCAGGTCGGAATCGGGATCTTCCAGAACCGCCTGGAGCCGCGCCTCGACAGCGTTGATCGGACGCTTGTCGCGCACGCGGCGTAGATGCTCGCGGTCGTCGACGAGGAGGGCCACTTCGAGGTAAGTGGCTCCAGCCGCACGGACTGCCGCCTCGAAGGCCGGATCCGGATCGCGGTCATGAACGGTCACCAGTTGCGGGAGGATCACGTCGTAACCCTGGCGCAGGTGCCGCATGGCCAGCTCCCGCCCGTGGCCACGGGCCAACTCCAAGGTCGCGAAGAAGTTCTCCTGCCATCCGCCGATCAACCCCGCGAGCACATCCAGGTCGAGCGCGAGCGTTCCTGGATGGTCGTGGGCATACCGGCGGGCGAGAGTCGACTTTCCCACGCGCGAGAGGCCGTTGAGGTGGATCAGGCGCGCCATGCCGCGCTCTAGCTCGGCGGCTGCTGAGTCGGCGGGTTGGACTGCGGGTAGCCGGGCTGTGGCGGCTGGAACCCCGGCTGTGGCGTCATCGGGTAGTTGACCGGCCCCGGGTTGGGCGCGAAACCGGCCGGATACCGAGGCGGATGGCCGCTCTTGGCGACCGCAATGGCGACCAGGAGCCAGGAAAGCAACGCGACGGCGTCGAGCGGGATGCCGACTCCCATGAAGATCCACTGGATCTCGTCGACGGAAAGGCCGCCGGACGAGGCCCAGGACGGCACGTTCACCGACACGAACCGCCAGATGATGCCCGCGGCCGTCGCGACGAGCATGAGCACGAAGGCGGCCACCATCAGACCGGAGACTCCCCGGGAGCGGGCTTTGATCGAAAGGATCAAGCCGAGCAGACCCACGACGAGCTGCAATACCCGCGGGATGACGTCGATGCTCGCGAACGTAAAGGTTGACATACCTGCCTTCCACAGCTTCCCCGCCGGAGGTCGTGACGTCCGGACCGCGCCGAGGTGATCCTATGCGGTAGCAACGTTTCACATGGCGGGTTCAGGGCAGGACGAAGGTCGGGTACACCTGGACGGCATGACCGAACGTGTTCCGTGGCGGCCCGACGCCTACCTCGACCTCGCCCGCCGGGCCTGCTTCGTCTGCGAACTCCTCGCCGGCAACGCCGAATACCCGCATCACGTCGCATACCGGGACGCAGACGCCGTGGTCTTCGCCAGCCGTTTCCCCGTCGTCTTCGGGCACTTCCTCGTGGCCCCGGTCGAGCATCGCGAGCACGTTGTCGGCGACTTCACCGTCGATGAGTACTTGACCATCCAGCGGGTCGTACACCGCGCGGGCAGCGCCTTGAGCGCCCTGCTCTCGATCGAACGGCTCTACGTGCTGTCCTTGGGCAGCCAACAAGCCAACAGGCACGTCCACTGGCACCTCGCGCCTCTGCCGCCCGGCGTCCCTTACGACCAGCAGCAGACCGCGATATTCGACCCGGCGCGTGGCTACTTGGACATCCCCGGAGACGACGTGGCAGACCTCGCGCGCCGTCTCGGCGAACGTATGACCGGCCAGCCGTGAGGCGGGTGTGTGGAAACACGACATTTCCACGCACCCGTCACCCAACGTGAACCGAGACCTCAGAGCGGGTTGTGCGCCCCCAGCGGCGCGGTGCAGAACGGCCCGCCGACGTACTCCGCCGCGATCCCGGTCGGCGCGGGCATGCCTGCCAGCTGGTCGGCGTAGGTCTCCGCGTTGTCGAGCGACTTGTAGCCCAGGGCCTCGGCTTCGGCGAGCGAGTAGACCCGGCGCGTGTTGTCCGAGACGCCCCAGATCAGCCGGTAGCCGGGGGAGGGGTAGCTCAGGCAGGCCTCGAACAGGCGCGCGCCGTCGTCGGGGGAGAGCCAGGTCGTCAGGCCGCGCGGGCCGAGGACGAGCGGGCTTTCGAAGCAGGAGCCGATCCGGATGACGATCACGTCCATGCCGAACCGCGAGTGGTACAGGCTGCCGAGTGCTTCGATGGCCGCCTTGCTGACGCCGTAGTAGGTGTCGGGCCGGGGCGTGGAGTCGGCGGGAAGGCCGTCCTCGCCCGCTTCGTCGTTGCGGCGGAAGCCGACGGAATGGTTGCTGGAAGCCAGGATCACGCGCGGCACACCGGCGGCCCGCGCGGCTTCGAGGACGGTGTGGGTGCCGTTGATATTGACGTCGAGGGTGGCTTCCCACGAGTTCTCGCGGCTGTGCCCGCCGAGGTGGATCACCGCGTCGACACCGGCGCACGCCTCCGCCATCGCCTCCGGGTCGGTCACCGAAGCGGTGATCAGCTCGACGTCCTCGCCGCCCGAGGCTTCGGGTTGCGCGGCCAGGTCGAGCAGCCGCAGTACCCGGCCGGAACGGCGCAGCCGCGGTCGCATCAAGGTGCCGACGATGCCCGCCGAACCGGTGATCAGGACGCGCTGGTCTGCCATGGGAACCCCTTGTCAGTGAAGGAAGTACGGAACGATCAGCGGATACCGGCGCGGCGCAGTTGCTGGCCGAGTTCCGCGGTGATTTCGGCGAGGAGTTCGCCGACGCGCTGGGCGTCGGCGTCGGTGACCTCGGTGACCGGCATGGAGCAGCTGATCGCGTCGGTGCCGGGAATGCGGTACGGGATCACGGCCGCGACGCACCGGACACCGAGGCTGCCTTCCTCGATTTCCGCCGCATAGCCGCGTTCGCGGGTCTTCGCGCATTCGGCGTGCAGCGCTTCGACGGTGGTGATGGTGTTCGGGGTGAGCGCGGACAGCTCTCCGGTCAGGAGCCCGTCGATCTCGTCGTGTGTCAGTTCGGCCAGCAACGCCTTCCCCAGTGCGGTCGCGTGGGTGGGCAGCGTGCGGCCGACGCGGGACACGAGATGCGTCGAGTGCCGCGACTCGCGCGTCTCCAGGTAGACGACGTCGGTGCCCTCGCGGCGCGCGAAATGCGCGGTGTAGCCGGTCTTCTCCCGGATCCGCTCCAACGCCTCGGTCGCGTACGGGACGACCGGGTCGCGGTCCAGGTAGGCCGTGCCGCAGATCAGCGCGCGGACGCCGAGGCGGTAGCGGGCGGTGTTGGTGTCCACCTCCAGCCAGCCTGCTTCGAGCAGGGTGCGGAGCAGTCCGTGCAGGCTCGACCTGGGGAATCCGGTCCGCGCGTGGAGATCCGACAGCGACAGCCACACGTCGTTCGCGGCGAAGGTCTCGATGAGGTCGATCGCCCGCCGGGCCGATTTGACCCCGGCGGGTTCGGCGGCGGGCGCGCCGTTCGCCACGGTGACAGCGGCTTCCTGCTGTGGCATCCGCGCTCCTCCATCCGGCCGTTGACTTGTGACTCCGGCCATATTAGCGTCCCGAACAGCGTTCTTATGGATGAACATAATCACTATAACAGACTCCGTTCATGGATGTGAACAGGTCGGGCTGGACCTTCGTGAACGCGGAGAGGAGTCAACGGTGCACGTACTCGACTGGGCGATGGTCTGCGCGTATTTCGCGTTGATGGTCGTGATCGGCTGGTGGTCGCACAAGCGGATCCACGATGTGAAGGACTTCTTCACCGCCGGGGGGCGAATGCCCTGGTGGCTGACCGGGATCTCGCATCACATGTCCGGCTACAGCGCGGTGCTGTTCGTGGCCTACGCGGGCGTGGCCTACACGAGCGGGATCACCGTCTACTTCTGGGGCATGGCCAGTATCGGCATCGGCGTCGGTATCGGCAGCTGGCTGTTCGCCGCCCGGTGGAACAGGCTCCGGTCGAAACTGGGGGTGGCGTCCCCGCTCGAGTACCTCGCGCGGCGGTTCAACGTCCCGACCCAGCAGGCGCTCGCGTGGAGCGGCAGCCTGCTGAAGATCTTCGACATCGCGGCGAAGTGGTTCGCGATCGCCACGATCCTCAACGTCTTCGCCGGGGTGGACTACACCTGGGGCATCATCATCACCGGTTCGGTCACGCTGGTCTACTGCACCGTCGGCGGTCTGTGGGCCGACGCGCTCACCGACTTCGGCCAGTTCGTGATCCAGGCCATCGCGGCCATCGCCATGCTCTGGGTGGTGCTGGGCAAACTCGGCGGCGTCTCCGGTCTGTGGACGATGTGGGGCGACCTCCCGCCGAGCCACCTCAACCCGACCACGTCGAAGTTCACCACGGTCGTGTTGCTCGTCTATGTGCTCGTGAAGACGCTGGAGTACAACGGCGGTATGTGGAACCTGGCGCAGCGCTACATGGCCGCGCCGGACACGCACGCGGCACGGCGGGGCGCGCGGCTCTCCTCGATCCTGTACCTGGTGTGGCCGCTGTTCATGATGTTCCCGATGTTCGCGGCCCCGCTGCTGATCCCGAACATCGAGAACCCGGACAACGCCTACGCGATCATGACGACGACCTTCCTGCCGCCGGGCCTGATCGGGCTGGTGCTGGCGGGCATCTTCTCCCACACGATGGCGATGGTGTCGTCTGACGCGAACGCGATCTCCGCGGTCATCACCCGCGACATGCTGCCGGTGCTGATCAAGAAGACCCGGCGGTGGACCGAGGCGCAGGGTCTGCTGGCCGCCCGCATCACGACCGCGATCTTCATCGTGCTGACCATGGCGGTCGCCACGCAGGCCCCCAAACTCGGCGGCGTGCTCGGGATCGTGGTGCTCTGGGTCGCGGCCCTGATGGGCCCGATCTCGGTGCCGCTGCTGCTCGGCATGCTCCCGTGGTTCCGCCGGTCCGGCTCCCGCGCGGCGCTGATCTCGTGGGCGGGCGGTCTCATCGCCTACGCGATCGCCTACTACGGCTTCAACGCCACCCTCGCGGTCACCGTGTCCACCCCGATCCTGGTCTCGCTGGGGCTGTTCATCGGGCTCGGCTACCTCATGCCCGAGCGCAAGGCCACCACCGACGAGCTCATCGACACGATCGACCGCGACGACGACGTCCTACCCCGCAAGTCGCAGGACGGCACCACCGTGCCCGCCTGACCGGGCCCGTACCCGGGACCATCCACAAAGAACGAAAGAGAAATCCATGGCACAGCCCAAGATCGAACTCGACGGCCTACTGGCGTTCCCTCTGACCCCCTTCACCGAGGGGCTGGAACTCAACCTCGACGCGTTCGCGGAAACCGTCGAGAGCCACGTGGCCGCCGGAGCCGGTGCGCTGTTCGTCGCCTGCGGTACGGGCGAATTCAGCTCGCTGTCCCCGGACGAGCACGCAGCGATCCTGCGCAAGGCTCGTGAGGTCGTCGCCGGGCGGGTGCCCGTGTGGGTCGGGGCGGGCGGCGGTGCGGCCTCGGCCCGTGCCGGGATCGCGGCGGCGGAGGCGGGCGGCGCGGACGGCGTCCTCCTCCTGCCGCCCTACCTGGTCACCGGCCCGCCGTCCGGCCTGGTCGAGCACGTCCGGTACGCCGTCGGGGAGTCCTCGATCCCCGTGATCGTCTATCACCGTTCCACCGGCGTGTTCACCCCGGATTCGGCCGTGGACCTGCTCGGCATCCCGTCGGTGGTCGGTATCAAGGACGGCTTCGGCGACGTCGAGCTCATGAGCCGGATCATCACCACGATCCGCTCCGTCGGCACCGACCGGGCCAAGGACTTCCTGTTTTTCAACGGTCTTCCGACGGCGGAGGTCTCCGCGCGCGCCTACGCCGCGGTCGGCGTGGCGCGGTACTCCTCGGCCGTGCACTGTTTCGCCCCCGAGATCGCGGCCCGCTTCCACCGCGCGCTCGCGGAGAACGACGACGCCGTCATGGAGGCGCTGCTCGCCGGGTTCTACCTGCCGCTGGTGGCGCTGCGGGACGAAGGGAAGGGCTTCGCCGTGTCGCTGGTCAAGGCGGCCGCGCGTCTGCGGGGTGACAAGGTCGGCTCGGTCCGGCCGCCGCTGGTCGAGCCCACCGCGTACCAGATCGCCCGCCTGGGGAAGATCATCGACGACGGATTCGCCGTCCTCAAGTCCGTCGGGGCCGGTGCCTGAAGATGAAGGTTCTCGACGTCGTCCTGACCCCGGTCGCGTTCGCCGACCCTCCGCTGCTCAACGCGATGGGCGTGCACGAGCCCTTCGCGCTGCGCGGTGTCGTCCAGCTGATCTGCGAGGACGGCGTGGTCGGCCTCGGCGAGTCCTACGGTGACCTCGCGTTCCTCGACCAGGTCCGGAAGGTGCTCCCGGAACTCAGGGGGCACGACGTGTTCGACCTGCCCGGCCTCCGCCGGAAGGTCGCCACCACGCTCGGCGAGGTCGTCTTCGCCGACGCGCACGGGCTCACCGGCGGGTTCTCCGTCAGCAAGACCGTCGCCAGCGTGTACTCCCTGTTCGAGGTGGCCGCACTCGACGCGCAGGGCCACTACCTCGGCAGGCCGGTGGTGGACCTGCTCGGCGGCAAGGCGCGCGACGCCGTCGACTTCTCCGCCTACCTGTTCTACAAGTTCGGCGCCCACATCGGCGCCGAAGAGGACTCGTGGGGCGAGGTGACCACGCCGGAGGCGCTCGTCGGCGAGGCACGCCGCATGGTCGAGGAGTACGGCTTCGGTTCCATCAAGCTGAAGGGCGGCGCCTTCGACCCCGACCAGGAGATGGACGGGATCCGCGCGCTCGCGGACGCGTTCCCGGAGCACCCGCTCCGCATCGACCCGAACGCGGCGTGGACCGTCGAGACCGGGATCCGGGTCGCCGACGAACTCGACGGTGTCCTGGAGTACCTCGAAGACCCCACGCCGGGTATCGAGGGCATGGCGCGGGTCGCGGAGAAGGCGAACATGCCGCTGGCCACGAACATGTGCGTCGTGCGCTTCGCGGACATCGAGCCGGCGTTCCGGCAGCGAGCGGTCGGCGTAATACTTTCGGACCATCATTACTGGGGTGGCCTTCGGGACACCCAAGCCCTCTCGACCACGGCGGAATGCTTCGACGTGGGGCTGTCCATGCATTCGAACAGTCATCTCGGGATCAGTCTGGCCGCTATGGTGCACGTGGCCGCGGCGACGCCGCACCTGACCTACGCCTGCGACACCCACTGGCCGTGGAAGACGGCCGACGTCATCGCCCCGGGTGCGCTGGAGTTCGTCGACGGTGCGGTCGCGGTGCCCGACAAGCCGGGGCTGGGGGTCGAACTCGACCCCGACGCGCTGGCGCGGGCCCATGAAGACTATGTCCGAAGTGGACAGACCAAACGGGATGACGTGACCTATATGCGGAAGTTCGTGGGAAGCTTCGAACCGAACACGGCACGGTGGTGACGAGGTGAAGGTCACCGGATACGCCTACCCCTGGGACGTCGTCGACGATCCCGGCTTCGTCGAGCGGGTACGGGAACTCGGCGTCGACGAGGTCGCCGTCGCCGTGTCGTACCACAGCGCCCGCGCGGCGACGCCCTGGTCGCCCGAGCGCACTTCGATCGTCGCGCGCCACGCGGCGCTGTACCGGCCGGTGCGCGAGGAGGCGTGGGGTGAGCTGAAGCCCGCCGAGCCGGACTGGGTCGAAAGCCGCGACAGCGCGGGCGACGCCGTCCGGATGCTGAACGAGGCGGGGATCCCGGCCGCGGCGTGGCTCGTGCTGACCCACAATTCGCAGCTGGGCACGGAGTTCCCGGATTTCACCGTGCGCAACTGTTTCGGCGAGCGGTATCCGTGGGCGCTGTGCCCAGGCCAGCCCGCCGTCCGCGAATACGCGGCGAACGTGACGGCGGAGAGCCTCGCCGGGCTCGACTTCGCCACGGTCATCCTCGAGGCCTGCGGTCCGCTCGGCGCCGTGCACCAGCACCAGCACGAGAAGACCGACGGCGTCTGGTCGCCCGCGGTGGCCCGGCTGCTCTCGGTCTGCTGCTGCGACGAGTGTCTCGACGCCTGGGCCGCGGCGGGGCAGGACCCGGCGAAGGCGCTGGGCAAGCTGCGGGCCGAGGTCCGGCGGCTGATCGACAGCGGCGACCTCCGGGCGACCGAGGACAAGATCCTCCCCACCCTGCGGCAGGTCCTGCTCGACACGCGCCAGAACGCGACCGACGCCCTCCGGCGCGAGGTGCTCGCGAAGATCCCGTCCGGGCCCCGGATCGTGCTGCACGGCGCGATGGACCCGTGGGTCACCGGCGCGCTGCCGGGGCTGACGCCGTCGGCCCCGGACGACGTCGACGCGGTGGTGCTGCAGAACTGGGCACCCGGCCGTCCCAGCGTCGGCGCCGTCGCGGCGGCACGGGCGAAACTGCCGGAGAAGGTCGCCGTCGGCAGCTACATCACCGCGGTGGCGGCAAGCCCGGTACCCGATATCGAGGCCTACACCATCGAACTCGGCAAGGCAGGCGCCACCGAGCTGCACCTGTACCACCTCGGCCTCGCCGGCCCGGGGCGCTGGGCGGATCTCATCGCCGCCGTCAGCGCCGCGCAAGAACTCTAGGAGACGCAAGAAAATGAGCCAGGCAACGGATCCCGCCACGCTCGAACAGATCCTCGCGGCCGCCGCCGATGCGGCAGGCACGACGGCGGCCGCGACCCCAGCCCAGCGCGCCGGATGGCTGAACGCGGCCGCGGACGCCCTCGACGCGGCCGCCGACGAGCTGATCGCGCTGGCCAACCGGGAGACGCATCTCCCGGTCTCGCCGCGACTGCAGGGTGAGTTGAAGCGCACGACGTTCCAGCTGCGCCTGTTCGGTGAGGTGCTGGCCGACGGCGCGTTCCTCGGCGCCACCGTCGACCACGCGGACGCCGCGTGGCCGATGGGCCCGCGGCCGGACATCCGACGGCTGCTCACCCCGATCGGACCGGTGCTGGTGTTCGCCGCCAGCAACTTCCCGTTCGCGTTCAGTGTCGCGGGCGGGGACACCGCGTCGGCGCTGGCCGCAGGTTGCCCGGTCGTGCTCAAGGCGCATTCGGGGCACCCGGAGCTGTCCGCCCGCACCGGCGAGGTCCTGCGTGAAGCGCTGATCGGGGCAGGTGCGCCGGAAGGGATCTTCGCGGTCATCCACGGCCAGCAGAACGGTGTCACGGCGCTGAAGGATCCGCGGATCCAGGCGGCGTCGTTCACCGGATCGGTGCCGGGTGGGCGCGCGCTGTTCGACATCGCGACCTCGCGGCCGTCGCCGATCCCGTTCTACGGCGAACTCGGCAGCGTCAACCCGGTCGTCGTCACGCGGGCCGCGATCGACGCGCGCGGTGAAGCGATCGCCAAGGGCTACGCGGGTTCGTTCACGCTCGGCGCCGGACAGTTCTGCACCAAGCCGGGGCTGCTGTTCCTGCCCGAGGGCCACGGCCTCGAAGACACGCTGCGCGAAGCCGTCGCGGCGATCCCGGCGCAGCCGATGCTCAACGAGCGTATCGCGGCCGGATTCGCCGACGGGCTGGCGAAGCTGAGCGAGGTCGACGGCGTCGAGGTGCTGTCGGAATCCGGGGGCACGGAGGGGATCTCGCACGGCGCGACCCTGCTCGCCACCACCGCCAAGGCCTTCCTGGCCGACGGCGACACCGTCCGCGAGGAATGCTTCGGCCCCGCGTCGCTGATCGTCACCTACGCCGATCAGGACGAACTGATCAGCCTCCTCGGCGTGATGGAACCAGGCCTCACCGCGACCATCCAGGGTGAAGAGTCCGATGTGGACTGGATCCGCCCGGTGCTCCCGTCGCTGACCAGGGTCGCCGGCCGTCTGCTGTGGAACGACTGGCCGACCGGTGTCACGGTCACCTGGGCACAAGAACACGGTGGTCCCTACCCGGCGACCACCGCGCCGACCAGCACCTCGGTCGGCACCGCCGCGATCGAGCGGTTCCTGCGACCGATCGCCTGGCAGGGCTTCCCCGACGCGCTGCTGCCGGAACCGTTGCAGGAGAACAACCCGTGGGACCTGCCCCGCAGGATCGACGGGAAACGCTAGAAACCTCGTGAGTGGTAAGGACGGTTCTAACCGTCCTTACCACTCACCCGCCGCCGCCCTTGAACCCGTCTCTGACCCCTTGGGAGGCACCGTCATGTCCGGATTCGGTCACTTCGACAGGAGAACGGCTTTGCGGGGAGGCGCGGCCGCGGCCGCTTCGGTGGCGCTCACGACCGCGCTCGCGAGCCCTTCGTCAGCGCAGCCCGCGGCCCGGGGCTCGTCGTCCATCGTGTCCGGCTATCGCGAGCTGCAGACCGGGATCGACCGGCCGTCGGCGGAACGCACCGCCGCGCTCGCGAACCTGGACAGGGTCGCGAAGGCCTACCACGACAGCATGACCGTCGGCGGCGGTCCACTGTGGAAGGACCTCCCGCTCGGCCCGGGCAGCGAGTTCACGACGTCGATGTACGCCCGGCTCCGCGCGGTCGCGGTCAACTGGGGCACCCCCGGCGGCGCGCTCGCCGGCGACCCGGCCGTGCTCGCCCGGATCAAGGGCGCGCTGGAACTGCTGTACACCAGCGATCAGTACAGCGAGAAGACCGCCGAGATCGGCAACTGGTACACCTACGAGATCGGCATCCCGCTCTACCTGTTGCACATTTTGTCCACGGTGGCCGGTGAGCTGACCCGGGACGAACTCGCCAAGTATCTGAAGCCGGTGCTGAAGTTCTCCGGCGACCCGAACCGCCGCACCAACAACCCGAACGTCGTCGAGACCGGCGCCAACCGCGCGGACAAGTCGATGATCGCCATCGTGTCCGGCGCGATGCTCGGCGACGTCGAACGGATCAAGCGGGGCGTCGGCGCGTTCACCGACGTCGAAGGCGGGGGAGCGGCGAGTGTCATCGCCAAACTCCACCGCGCGGCCGGCGACGGTTTCCACACCGACGGCTCGTTCCTGCAGCACGACTCGGTGCCGTATCCCGGGCATTACGGGATCATCCTGCTCACCGCCGTCGCGTCCGCCATCCACGTCACCCAGGGCACGGAGTTCGCACTGCCCGCCGACGTGCGCGAGGCGACGTACGCGCTGGTCTCCGACACGTTCGCGCCGTTCGTCTACGCGGGCGCGATGATGGAGTCGGTCCGCGGCAGATTCCTTTCGCGGCAAGGGGAATCCGCGCACGACATCGGGCATCAGCTCACCGGCGCGGTGGTCCTGCTGGCGCGGTCGGCGAGCGGGAAGCACAAGGACGAACTCGGCGGCCTCGCCGCGAAGTGGATCACCGACGACACTTTCGCGCCGTACCTCGAAATTCCCGATCCCGAACGGTTCGCGCCGGGGCCGGACCTCGTCGGCGTCCCCGGCATCGAGTTCGCGCAAGAGTTGCTGGCGACGAAGATCCGGCCGGCGCGGACGGTCGCGACGCATCGCGTGTTCGGCCAGCAGGACCGGATGGTGCACATCACCGAGGGCTGGTCGGCCTCGCTCGGCGTCGCCTCGACCCGGATTTCGCGGTACGAGTCGATCAACTCGATGAACCTGCACGGCTGGTACGTCGGCGACGGTTCGCTGTATTTGTTCCTGCCCAAGGCGAAAGGGCATTTCACCGACGCCTACTGGCCGACGGTCGACCCGCTGCTGCTCCCGGGCACGACCACCAAGACCGGTCCGACGCCGAAACTGGAGTCGGTGCCGCTGACGACCAAGGATCACTGCGGTGGTGTCCGCTGGGACGCGCGGCACGGCGCGCACGCTCTCGACTTCATCTCCCAAGACGGCACACTGACCGCGAAGAAGTCATGGTTTTTCACGCCGTCGGGTGTGCTGTGCCTCGGCGCCGGGATCACCGACTCCTCCGGTGAGCGGATCCGCACCACGATCGAGAACCGCAACCTCGGCGAGAACGGCTCCGGTGTCCTGCTGGCCGACGGCCGTCTCGTCGTCGGCTCGGAGTCCTTGCGGCGCAAGCGTTGGCTGCATCTGGAGAAGGTCGGCGGGTACGTCCTGCTCGACGGCGCCGAGGTCACCGCGCTGCGCGAGGACCGGACAGGCACCTGGCGCGACATCGACAAGGGCGCCAACACCAAGGGCACCACGGTGCCGTACACGCGGCGCTACCAGAAGCTGGTCATCGAACACGGTGTCAAGCCCGCGAACGCGAGCTACGCGTACGCCGTCCTTCCCACCGCGTCGGTGCTGGAGACGATCGCCTCGGCCTGGTCGTGGCGCGTGCGGTCCAACACCGCGACCGTCCAGGCCGTCCGGCTGTGGGACGCGACGCTGCTGGCGAACTTCTTCGCCGCCGGCTCGGTCGACGAGGTGTCCGTGTCCGGTCCGGCGTCGGTGGCGCTGGGGCGGACCCGCGACGGCTGGCGGCTGGCCGTTTCGGACCCGACGCAGAAGCAGGACGTCGTACGCGTGACCGTGCGGCGTAAGACCGTCGAGGTGCCGGTGAAGGACACCTTCGGCGCCACGCAGGCCGTCCGCGTTTAGCCGACTAACTGCGGGCCGTTCAGGTCAGGACCTTGTCGTGAAGGGGACTTTCACTGCATCGGATGCGGTGAAAGCTCCCTTCACCTCTCCATGCTTGCCAGGGGCCGTGTCGCGAAAGCCACTTCCGGGACATCAGACGTCGCGAAAGTGGCTTTCGCGACCCGCTCGGCCATGAGCACGCCATGAACGACGGTGGCCTCACCGGGAAGGGCCCCTTCACTACCCTCGGGGTAGGTAAGGAGGCCTTCACGGACGCCCGCGCCGCGTTTAGTCGACTAACTGCGGGGTCATTTAGGTCAAGATCTGGCCTGAATGGTCCCTACGGTCACCTCATGACCGACATCGAGCAGTTCCGCATCGACATCCCGCAGTCCGATCTGGACGACCTGACCGACCGGCTGGCCCGCACCCGCTGGCCGTCGGCGCTGCCCGGTGCCGAGTGGAGCAGGGGCGTTCCCGTCGCGTACCTCAAGGACCTGGCCGAATACTGGCGAGACGGCTACGACTGGCGCGCGTACGAGAAGCGGCTCAACGAGTTTCCGCAGTACACCACCGATATCGACGGACAGCGGATCCATTTCCTCCACGTCCGTTCGCCGGAACCGGACGCGATCCCGCTGATCATGACGCACAGCTGGCCGAATTCGATCGCCGAGTTCCTGAACGTCCTGGGCCCGCTCACCGATCCGCGAGCCCACGGCCTCGACCCGTCGTGTGCCTTCCACGTCGTCGCGCCGTCGCTGCCGGGCTTCGGCTTCTCCCCGTTCCCCGAGCCCGCCGACGAGCGGTCGTGGGACATCGCGCGGGTGGCGCGGACCTGGGCGGAACTGATGAGCCGTCTCGGCTACGAACGCTATGGCGCGCACGGGAACGACGCCGGAGCGTTGGTGACACCCTGTCTCGCGGTGCACGCGCCCGAGCAGGTCATCGGCTCGCACATCACGTCCGGACTGGGCGTGCCGACCGGCGATCCCGCCGAGTTCGAGGGGCTCACCGAACGGGATCAGGCGGATCTCGCGGGGCTGTTGGAGCGTTTCGCGGGCGGCAGCGGATACGCGCCGTACCTGACGAACCGGCCGCAGACGCTCAGCTTCGGCTTCCTCGATTCGCCTGTCGCGCAGCTGGCCTACCTGGTCGAGCGATTCAAGGAGTTCGACGGCTGGCCGGAAGGCACGGCGCCCGCCGAGCCGATCGACCGCGACCTGCTGCTCACCAACGCGACGCTGTACTGGCTGACCGGGACCGGCGGCACCGCGCTGTGGCCGTATTACGAGGGCGCGGCCGCGATGCCGATCGACCAGACAGCGGTGCCGACCGGCGTTTCCCACGGCGGGCCGTCCGCGCTGCGCACGATCGCCTCCCGCAAGAACGACATCGCGCGCTGGGCGGATCACGAAAGCCCCAGCCATATGGTCGCGATGGCCGTCCCGGACGACGTGGTGGCCGAACTCCGGGAATTCTTCGGGAATCTCACGAAGTGACGTCGAGCGGTGGTCGTCGGCTCCGACCCAGGGACGAAGCTAAAGTACGAAAGACCCCATGGAGGACCTGATGACCACCTCGTTCGAGACCGTCACCTCGGCCGACGGCACCTCGATCGCCTTCGATCGCACCGGGCAGGGCGGCCCGGTGATCCTGGTCGGCGGGGCGTTCAACGACCGGACGACCGTCGCCGGCCTGGCCGCGACGCTGGCCGTGGACTTCACCGTGATCGCCTACGACCGGCGAGGGAGGGGTGACAGCGGCGCGGGCGCGGTCTATTCGGTGGAGCGTGAGGTCGAGGATCTCGCCGCGCTGGTCGAGCATGTGGGCGGTTCGGCGGCGGTCTTCGGGCACTCGTCGGGCGCCGTGCTGGGGCTGGAGGCGGCGGCCAGAGGCGTCGCCATGACCAGCCTCGCCGTGTACGAGCCGCCGTACGTCGTCGACGACAGCCGTACGCGGCCAGGGGCCGACCTCTTCGATCGCGTCCGGGCCTTGATCGCCGAGGGAGACCGCGACGGCGCGGCCGAGCTCTTCCTGGTCGAAGGAACGGGCACCCCGGCCGAGGTCGTGAAGGGCATGCGGGACGACGCGTTCTGGGCCTGGTTCACCGGACTCGCCCACACGCTGCCCTACGACCTAGCGCTCTGCGGGCCGGGCAACGTGCTCCCCGCGGACAGGCTGGCCAAGATCACGGTCCCCACGCTCGTCATCGACGGCGGGGAGAGCGACGCCTGGATGCGGGCAGGCGCCCGCGCGGTCGCGGACACGGTCGCCGGCGCCCGCTACGCCACCGTCGAGGGGCAGGACCACGGCGTCCTCCACCAGCCGGACACCTTGCGCGACCTGCTCACCGGATTCCTCAGGTGACGACCTTCACCGGTTCGGGGGACAGGCCCATCGCCGCGTAGTGGTCTCGTGCGGCGCGGGTCTGCCCCAACCCGGCCAGCGCGCGGGCTTCCTGCAGCCGGTAGCCGATCCGCCTCGCCGTTTCCAGCGCGAGCCGGTGCTGACGCAGGCCCGTCGTCGTCTCGCCGAGGGCGAGGCAGGCGGTGCCGAGGCTGTTCGCCGCCATGGCCAGCAGCAGCGGATGGTTGAGCCGGGTGAGGATCGCGCACGCGCGTTCGGCCTGCTCGCGCGCGTCACCCGGACGGTGGGCGAGCAGCAGGGCGTCGGCGAGGTCGATCCGGCTCCACGCCTCACCGAACAGGTACCCGAGTTCGCGCGATGAGCCGATCGAACGCTCGATGGTCGCGAAGGCTTCGTCGAAGTGGCCGAGCCGGGCGAGGACCAGGCCGAGCTGGGCCGTACTCAGGATCGTGCCTCGGTCGTCCTCGCGCAGCGCTACCGACCGCCGGGCCGACTCCAGTGCGTCGTCCAGGTCGCCGAGGACCTCCTGCGTGTTGCTGAGGTTGGTCCACAGCGTCGCGGCGGCGTCGGTGCTCCCGCCGGAGACAGCCAGGCCGTCCCGGTAGAACCGGATCGCTTCGGCGTAGTGGCCGAGCATGCTGTGCAGTGCGCCCGCCCGGGACAGGGCCATCGCTTCGGCCGCGCGGTCGCCCGATTTCCGGACGACGTCCAGCCGCTCCATGGCGCAGTCCATCCCCTCCATGAGCCGCCCGTTCTCCCAGAACGCCAGGGTGAGACTCGCCAGGCTCAGCTGGATCGCGTGCGGATCGCCGATCCGGCGGGCCGCGGCGAGCCCGGTCCGCGCCACGGCGAGCAACTCGTCGAGATACCCGCATTCCCGAAGCTGTTCCGTGGTGTCCTCGGCGATCCGCCAGGCGTACTCGTCGAGACCGGCGTCGAGCGCATGGCGCGTCACCGCGACCAGGTTCGCCCGTTCCCCGCGGTACCATCCGGGACCGCCGCCGTCGCGGTAGTGATCGAGCAGCCTGGTCATCGCCGGACCCGATTCCTCGTCGCGTGCGACCGTGCGGGCGTGCTCGGCGATCAGGTCGTGGAACGCGTAACGGCCCAGCGCGGGTTGCCTGAGCAGATGCGCGTCGAGCAGGTCCTCCAGCAGGCGTTCGGCCTCGTGCTCGCCGGTACCCGCCAGTGCGGCAGCAGCGGGCACACTGATGTCGGTGCCGGGATTCCGCCCCAGCAAACGGAACATGCGCTGCTGCGCGGCGTCCAGCTCCCGATAGGACAGTGCGAAGGCCGCGGCCACGTCGCGTCCGGCGACCTTCAGCTCGGCCAGCCTGTCGTGTTCGGAGCCCAGCCGTTCGGCCAGGGTTTTCACAGTCCACTGTGGACGATTCTGCAACCGGGCGGCCGCGATCCGGATCGCCAGTGGCAGGTTTCCGCACAACGCGGCCACGCCGGAGTCGGGTCGCCCGGACGCCGCCGCGAACAGGGCGCCCGCCTGCTCGTCCGGCAGGACTTCGAGGCTGATCGACGCGGCGCCGTCGACGGCGGCCAGGCGGCGCCTGCCGGTGACCACGAGCGCGACCGTGGCGGAACCCGGCACCAACGGTCTCAGCTGTTCGGCGCTCGCGGCGTTGTCGAGCACCACGAGCAGTGACCGGCCCGCCGTTCTGGCGCGCCAGAGCTCGGCTCGCCGCTCCACGCCGCTGGGGAGCCTGCTCGCCGGGATGTCCAGCTGCCCGAGCAGTGCTTCGAGCGCGGCCTCGGGCGAAAGCGGTTCTCGGGCGGGGGAATGCCCGTGCAGATCCACGAACAGCTGTCCGTCCGGGAAATCGGCGGCGAGCCGGTGCGCGACGTGGACGGCGAGCGAGGTCTTGCCGACCCCGGCCATCCCGTCGACGGCCACGGGACGGCCGAGCCGGACGGCGTCGAGCAGACGCGCGATCTCCGCTTCTCTGCCGGTGAAATCCGGGACGTCGTAAGGGAGGAAGCACCGGGTCTTGCCGTATTCCGGCTCGTCGCGGAGGATCCGGTCGTAGAGTTCGCGGAGCTTCGGCCCGGGTTCGATCCCGAGTTCCTCCACCAACCGTGTCCTCGCCTGCCGGTAGACGTTCAGCGCGTCGGCCTGCCTGCCCTGCTGATGCAGCGCGCGCATGAGCAGTCCGGCGAACGGCTCGCGGAGCGGGTGTTCGGCGACCAGCGCCGTCAGTTCCGCGACGGTGTCCTCCCCGGCGGAGATCTCCTCGTCGAGGCAACGCTCCACAACGGACAGACGACGCTCGTCGAGTTCTTCGGCCTCGCCGCGCAGCGCCATACTGTCGACACCGGACAGAGCGGGTCCGTGCCAGCACGCGAGCGCTTCACGGAACTCTCCGCGCGAGACGTGCCCTTCGAACGTGCGCAGATCGAAGGCGCGCGGGCGCAGGACGAAGCCCGGACCTTCGGCGGTCAGGACGTCATCGGGAGCGCCCTCGGCGACGAGGGCGCGTTTCAGCGCGGTCGTGAGGTTGCGGATCTGCCGGGTGGCCGTGGCGGGCGGATCCTCGTCCCAGACGACGTCCACCAGCCGCGAGACCGAGACGACGCGATCGGCGCCGAGCAGCAGCGCGGCCAGGATCCGCTCCTGCCGCGAGCCCGCCAGCTTCAGCGCCCGCGCGCCGCTGCGGCACTGCACCGGACCCAGTACCCGAAACTCCATCGCACCCCCTCCCGCGAGGTTAACCGGCAGGCCGCCCGCACCGGTGCGGAAGTGATGCAGCTGTGATGCGCCGCCGGGCGAACCTGATGGGGACGGATACGGGACGTGATGAGGAGAACCCCATGCGCAAGCGGTATTACGCGGCGTTGGCCGGGCTGGTCGTGGCCGCGGCGGGAATCGGCGTGCCCGCCGCGGCGGCCGGCGACCAGCGGGCGGAGACGGAACGGCAGGCCTGTCAGCGCGCGTTCGACCGCGCGGTCTGGGATGACATGGACAGCTTCAACAAGCGCGACGAGGCCCGCTACCGGGCGATCATCCACCAGAACATGGTGACGGTCGGGCGCCGGGGACAGCTGTTCATCGGCTACGACGCCAACGTCGACCCGGTGGTGAACGAGCAGTTCAAGGTCCCGTACGAGTACAGCATGCCGTGGACGGTGACCCACACCGTCGTCGAGGACTGCAAGATGGGCTTCGCGATCCTCGACGCCTACTACAAGGTGCCGTCGCAGAACGTCAACCGGCACTACACGATCAGCCTGACGCTGGTGCGTGAGCACGGCAAGTGGCAGGTCATCAAGGACACCGTGACCGACGTGGTGCCCTGAGGGGGGCGTGAGTGGTGAGGACGGTTCTAACCGTCCTCACCACTCACGAGGTGACCCTACGGTTTCCGGCCCACCCCGGCGTACGGCAACGCGTTGATCTCCGGATCCTCGGACATGTCGCCGGCACCCTGCGGGTTCCACATCGCGCAGCCGACGACGCCGGGCTCGACGACGTCGAATCCGTCGAAGAACGAAAACACCTCGTCGTGCGTGCGGGGGATGGGGTCGTTCTGGGTGCTTTTGTACGCCTCGATCGCCTCATCGAGGCCGCTCGAGTTCGCGTCGGCCGCGACGTGCGACAGGGCGAGGAAACTGCCGGGGGCGATCCGCTCCCGGTAGCGGGCCAGTATCGCGTGCGGATCCCACGAGTCCGGCACGAAATGCAGCAGCAGCAACATGAACAGGCCGACCGGCTGGTCGAGATCCAGCAGTTCCTTCGTTTCGGGCGCGTCGAGGATGTCGTTGACGTCGCGGAGGTCGGCCTGGATCGCCGCGCACCGGCCGTTGCCGCGCAGCAGCAGTTTGGCGTGAGCCACGGCGACGGACTCGCGGTCGACGTAGACCACCCGGCAGGACGGGTCGATCCGCTGGACGATCTCGTGGAGGTTGCCGACGGTCGGGATGCCGGAGCCGATGTCGAGGAACTGCCGCACGCCCGCGTCCACCATATGCAGCGCGGCGCGCCGGAGGAAGGCGCGGTTGAGCCGGGCGGCGTCGCGGATGCCCGGCATGATCTTCAGGATCTGCTCGCCGAGGTCGCGGTCGGCCTGGAAGTTGTGGTCGCCGTCGAGCCAGTAGTCGTAGACCCGGGCGGGATTCGGCACGGTCGTGTCGACTTCGGGAGGCACCCAGTTCAGGTTCGAAGTCACCGTCGTCGCCGCCGTTCGGTCGAGGATCCGTTGGGGCACAGGAGTCTAGCGGGCTCAAGGGACCCGGCCGCCATCGTCCGATCGTGTGGATGTCCGGTGGCGGAACACACTCCGCGGCCTCGCGGCCCTAAGGTGGCCGGGTTCAGCGCCCAGCCACCGGGAGACGAGCACGATGGCACCACGTCCGGACGTCGCCGTCGCACCAGGCCGGTGGCCGGTGCTGGGACATACCGTGCCGATGCTGCGGGATCCGGTGAAACTGTTGTCCTCACTGCGATCGCACGGCGATGTCGTGCGGCTCGACTTCGGCCCGATGCCGGTCTACCTGGTCACCACACCGGAACTGGCCTGGCGGCTGCTCGCCGTCGACGCGGCGAAGTTCGACAAAGGCATCGTGTTCGACAAGATGCGACCGTTGTTCGGCGACGGGCTCGCGACCTCCAATGGGGCCTTCAACCAGCGACAACGACGGATGATGTTGCCCGCCTTCCAGCCAAGCCGGATCGCGCTCTACGCCGAGACGACGATGACGAAGGTCGCTGTAGACCTTGCGGACGCGTGGAAACCCGGCGAGGTGGTCGAATTCGACCGGCGTATGCAGGATCTCGCCCTGACCGTCTCCGGGCGCACGCTGTTCTCCACCGAACTCGGCGGCGACGCGCTCACCGAGATCCAGCGGTCGATCCCGATCATGCTGAAGTACGTCATGGTCAGGGCGTTCTCGCCGAAGTTCGTGGAACGTCTGCCGATCCCGGCCAACCGGGAGTTCGACGCGGCGGCCGCGCGGCTGCGGCGGGTCATCGGCGACGCCGTCGTCCGGGCGCGCGAGAAGGGCGGCGATCAGGGCGATCTGTTGTCGATGTTGTTGCTGGCCGAAGACGACGAGACCGGCGAGAAGATGACCGACCGTCAGGTGGAGGACGAGGTCATCACGATCCTCACCACCGGCGCCGAGACGACGGCCGTCGCGCTCGCCTGGTTCTTCCACGAAATCGGGGCGCGGCCGGAGATCGAGCGTCGCTTCCACGCCGAGGTCGACGAGGTGCTGGCAGGTGGGCCCGCGCGGTTCGAACACCTGCCGCGCTTGGTCTACACACACCGGATCATCAACGAGGTCGTCCGCCGCACCCCGCCGGTGATCCTGATGCGGCGGGCGCGGGAGGACGTCGAACTCGGCGGCGTGTGTATTCCCGCCGGTACCGAGGTCGCGGTCAGCCAGCACACGCTGCACCGCGATCCGCGCTGGTTCCCCGATCCCGGCCGCTTCGATCCGGATCGCTGGGAGCCGGAGCGCGCCGCCGAGGTGCCGAAGGGCGCGTTCATTCCGTTCGGCGCCGGCGCCCGGCTGTGCCCAGGGCATCGGTTCGCTCCGACGGAGATCGCGTTGGTGGCGGCGACGATCGGCGCCCGGTGGCGGCTGGAACCGGCACCGGGCGTGAAGGTCTTTCCTCAGATCAAAGCGACGATGCAGCCGAACCGATTGCCGATGATCGTGCGGCCGAGAACCTCGGGCTGGCCGTGAGCGTCCGGTCACCCCGTGTAGGGTTCATGCTCCTTCCGCGCGTCCCGATTCCGGAGAGGGTTCTGTGAGAATGCCGCTCAAACTGGCCATGGCGGTGGCCGCCTGCTGCGTGCTCCTCGGCGGTTTCCTGGTCGCGGCCCCGGCCGAAGCCGCCGACATCCGCTGTTCCGATCTGGATCTGCCGGTCACCGGCCCGCTCGGCGAACCCGCCACGGTCCACGGCCGGTTCTGCCTGCCCGGCGGCCCGGCACCCGATGCGGTGCAACTGCTGGTGCACGGCGGTACCTACAACAGCGCCTACTGGGACCTGCCCTACGACCCGGATCGCTATTCGTACCAACGGGACATGGCCGAACACGGTTACGCGACCTTCGCCGCGGACCAGCTCGGAACGGGCGGCAGCAGCAAACCGTTCAGCCTTCCGCTCCTGTTGCCGGTGCTGGCGCGCTCGATGCACGAGGTGATCGGCCATCTGCGCGCGGGCCGGGTCGGCGGCACGCCGTTCGAGAAGGTCGTGATCGTCGGGCATTCGGTCGGCTCCGGCATCGTCGCCGCCGAGGCGGCGACATACCAGGACGTGGACGGCGTGATCCTCACCGGAATGACGCATCTGCCGTCGGTCCCCGCCTTGACCCTAGGTGTGCTTTTCGGTCTGCAACCCGCGTTCACCGACGGCACGCTCGGTTCACTGGGCAGCGATCCGCTGTATTTCACGACGAAACCGGGAGCGCGTGCCGGACTGTTCTACGCGACGGAAAATACCGACCCCAGGGTCATCGAAGCCGACGAGGCGACCAAGGATCAGGTTTCGGTCCCGGGAATGGGAACGGTCGCCGTGTTCGGGATCGTGCTGCCCGCGACGAAAGCGATCCGGGTGCCGGTTCTCCAGGCGGTCGGCTCGAAGGACATCCTGTTCTGCGGCCTTTTCGCGCTTCGGGACTGCTCGAGCGGTGAGACGTTGCACCCGGCGGAAGCGCCGTTCTACCGGCCCGAGGCACAGCTTTCCACGTATGTTCTGTCCGGTGCCGGACATTCGCTGGCCTTACATCGCAACGCGTCCGAATATCGGGACGCGACCCGCGTTTGGCTGAGGGACAAGGTGGGTGTTGCAGTACCGTAGGGTGACCACCCGATTGGATGATCGGTGAACCGTGAGTACGGTTAGAGAATCGTGGAGGATGTTTCTCCACCACGGAATACGAAAGCGACCCCAGGACCGGCGGACGTGACTGCCCCACTTCCGGACGGCGATGAGTTCCCCGTATCGCCGGACGCCCCGAAGAGAACTTCATCCTCCGCATCCCCGAAGCGGAAGAACACCGCGCCGACCCGCGCCACGCTGGCCCGCAAGTGGGCCTACCTGGTCACCGGTACGGCGTATCTTCCGTATACCCACGCCCAGATCGAAGAGCATTTCGCCGCTCTGCTGGACGAGGTCTTCGCGGCGGTGCTGAGTGAAGACGCCGAGCCCGCGCAGGCCACCGAAGCCGGCGCGCGGCTCGTCGCGCTCAGATGCGTCGGGCCGGACAGCCTCCGTCGCACGATGGAGGTGCTCGGCAAGGGGCTCCTGCACGAGCCGGAGTTGAGTAGCGTGAAGTCGCTCCCCGAACGGGTGTTGCAGGTGCTCGGCGCCCTCGCGGCCGGTTATGGCGAGGCGTTGCGCGAGAGCATCCAGACACAGCAAGAGGATCTGAGCCGCACGCTGGTCACGCTCGAACGCGAGACCCGGCGCGAACTGGTGCTGACGCAGGCACGCTTCGAGCAGCTCTTCGCCGGTTCGGCCACCGGCGTGGCCGTCACCAGGGTCGACGGCCGCGTCCAACGGGTGAATCCCGCGTTCGCCGAAATGCTGAACCGGCCCGTCGCGGACCTGACCGGGCTCAACCTGTACGACCTCGTGCATCCGGACGACGCGGACGGCCTGCGCGAGGGCTACCGGAAGTTGCTCGACGGCGAGACCCAGCGGCTCGAACTGTCGCGAAGACTCGTGGCCGAGGACGAGGAACCGACGTGGGCCGGTTTCACCGGGGCCGTCATCCGCGATCCGGCTGGCGAAGCCCAGCAGTTGATCACCCTGGTCGACGGCGACACGGACGTCTCGTTGCTGCAGCGGCAGCTGAGCCGTCAAGCCCTGCACGACCCACTGACCGGCCTGCCGAACAGGCAGTGCTTCGGCACCCGGCTGGAACGGGCGCTGCGGCACGCCGACCCGTCCTTCGGCGTCACGGTCTACCACCTCGACCTGGACGGTTTCTCCCTGATCGCGGGCGGTCTCGGCCAGAAACAGAGCGACGACCTGCTGAAGAACGTCGCCGCGAAACTGCGGGCCGTCGTCGGCGGAGAGGACGCGCTCGTCGCCAGGATCGGCGGCGACGAATTCGGCGTCCTCATCCAGAACACCGCGGCCAGCCCGGACGTCGCCACGGTCATCGGCATGATCAACCAAGAGCTCGCCGAGCCGGTCTACCTCGAAAGCGGCAGCGGGGTGGCGGTCTCGGCCTGTATCGGGGTCGTGCACCGGCCACCGAGGGATATCGCGCCGAACGAGTTGCTGCGCGTCTCCGGGATGACGCTGCGCCGGGCGCAGGCCAACGGCTACCGCCAGTGGGCGCTGTCCGACTCCGTTCTCGACACCAGGGAACGGCACGAGTTCGGCTTGGCCGTTTCGATGGCGGGCGCCTGGGAGACCGGCCAGATCGAGGTCGGCTTCCGGCCGCTGACGTGGCTGGCGGACAGCAGGCCGGCGGGTATCGAGGCGAGACTCGCGTGGAACCATCCGCGCCACGGCCGGATCGGGCACGACACCTGCGTTCGCTTCGCCGACGAGACCGGTCTCATCGTGCCGCTGGGCGAATGGCTCATCCGCACCGCCTGCGAGGAGTCGGACGACCGGCTCCCGATGGTCGTGGGACTGACCCCGCACCAGGCCGCGGATCCCGATCTCGTCGGCTCGGTGCGGAACATCCTGGCCGCGACCGGAGTCGGGGCGTCTCGGCTGCGGCTGGGCTTCCCCGCCGGCTCCGTGCTCGCCGAACTCGGCGAGACGGTCGACAACCTGCATCTCCTCGCCGAGATCGGGGTGGACGCGGAACTGCAGGACTTCGGCGCGGCCGGTGACGTCGTCTGTCTCGTCGACGTGCCCGTGCGGACGGTCCGGATCGCGCCCCGGCTGGCGGAGCGGCGGACGGAACCGCTGGCGGAACGCTCGTTGCGGAACCTCATCGACACCGCGACGATGGCGGGCGCGACGGTGATCGCGGACGGGATCGACTCGACCGGCGACGCCGGATGGTGGCAGAACGCCGGTGCCCACATCGGTGCCGGACGTTATTTCGGTTAGGCCGAACTCGCGTGATCAGGGACGTAACTCGCGTGATCAGAGGCGTAACTCGTGAGTTACGCCTCCAAGCACGCGAGTCACGAGGTCGGTTAGGCCGTTTGCCGTAGCGGAAGGCACTAAGTTACCCGAGGGTTGACGTTCGCGGGCGGATTGGGCAACATCCCAGGTCCTCACCCCGCACCTCGGAGGCATGCACATGCAGGTAGGCCCGAGGCGTGGCGGGCGTTTCAACGCGCCCGTCGTCGTCTTGAGCCTGTTGCTGGTGATCGCGCTCGGGGCCTGGTGGGGCGTGGACTACCTGCGGGCCCGGTTGGCGGGCAACGGTTGTGACGCGCTGACACCGGTCGAGATCACCGCGGCGCCCGACGTGGCACCGGTGCTCACGCGGCTCGCGAAGACCGTGCCACAGGAGGAATGCTTCAGCGTCAACGTGACCGCGAAGGAGTCGGCCGAGGTCGCCGATCTGCTCGGGACCACCGCCTCCGGTGGGCCCGATGTCTGGGTTCCCGAGTCGAGCACGATGTTGTCGCAGGCCAGGGACGCCGGTGCGTGGAACCTGCCGGAATCCGGTCAGTCGGTGGCGAATTCCCCGGTGGTACTGGGACTTCCCGACGAAACCGCGCGGCGGTTCGGCTGGCCGGGGAAGGCTCCCTCCTGGCAGGAGATCCTCGACGGCTCCCAGGTCGGGATCCCGGATCCGGCGCGCGATCCGCTCGGCGTCGCCACCCTGCTCGCCCTGCGGAAGCTGACCGAGAAGGAGCCCGATCCCGCCGCGGCCTTCACCGCCGCCATGCGAAAACTGAACCCCGCGCCGGGGCAGACCCCGGCGACCGAACAGTCGGTTCTCGCACGGAATCTGGTGGCCGCGTATCCCGGTGTCCCGGTGCAGGGGTTCGACTACCCGTATGTCGTGCTGCCCAAGGCGTCCGAGGCGTCGAGGACGGCGGCGGAACGATTTCTGCGGCTGCTGCTCGATCCGCTCGCCGGGAGCATCTTCGCCGACGAGGGATTCCGGTCGCCCACCGGTCAGTTCGCCGTGCCGCGGGCGCGGGACAGCCGGACCGATCCGGCGCCGCATCCGCCGGGGCCTCCACCGGTGACGGACCTGTACGCCGCTCTCCAGGCCTGGGCCGGGACGAACCTGAGCGCCCGGGTCCAGGTGCTGCTCGACGTCTCCGGATCGATGGCCGCCGCCGTGCCGGGGACGGGGAAGAGTCGGATGGAGCTCACGCTGCAGGCCGCGACGCAAGGGCTCGGACTCTTCAAACCCTCCACGGAGCTGGGGTTGTGGCTGTTCTCGACCAAATTGGACGGTGACAAGGACCATCGGGTCCTGTTGCCGATGAAGACGATCGCCGAGCAGAAGTCGTCGGGCGGCGTCGAGCGGCTGCAAGCCGTGCGGCCGAAAGCCGGCGGCGCGACCGGGCTCTACGATTCGATCCTCGCCGCGTACCAGAACGCCAGGCAGAACTGGAAACCCGGCCGGATCAACCTGGTCGTCGTCCTCACCGACGGGCGCAACGAAGACGGCGAAACGATCGGGCTGCCGCAGTTGCTGGAGGAGCTGGGCAAACTCCAGGATCCGAGGAAACCGCTGCCCGTCATCGGAATCGGCATCGGGCCCGACATCGACGCGTCCGAACTGCGGCAGGTTTCCACCGCCACCGGCGGGGATTCGTTCACAACCCCCGATCCGAGGAAGATCTCGGACGTCTTCTACCAGGCGCTGAGCAAGATCATGTGCCAGCCGCCGACCTGCAAGAATTGAGGCGACCCGTGGCCCTCCGGGGGAAAAGACCTTCGCCGGTCACGTCTGCCGCCTTCGCGGCCGGCGTGATCCCGTTCGTGCTGCACGCGTGGGCGGCACTGCGCGGCAGCCTCGCACAGGACGATTTCGTCATCACCTACCACGCCGCGAAGTCGGGCCCGTTCGACTTCGGCTATTTCTTCCAGGATTACCACGGCCATTTCGCGCCGGGCGGCTTCCTGCTCGCCGACGTGCTGACCGCGTGGGCACCGCTGAACTTCGCCGTGCTGATGGCTCCGGTTCTGGTGATGCAGGCGGCGTCCTCCGTGCTGTTGTGGGCGGTACTGGTGCGCTGTTTCGGGCGCCGGTGGGGGATTCTCGTCCCGTTCACCATGTTCACGACGTCGACCTTGCTGCTCGTCCCGACGTTGTGGTGGGCGTACGCCATCCAGATCGCGCCCGTGCTGCTGGCCGCCACCGCCGCCCTCCACGCGCACGTGCGGTATCTCGCCGACGGCGGGCGCTGGGCGATCGCCACTGTGGCCTGGACGGTGTTCGGGCTGGCCTTCTACGAGAAGGCCGTGTTCATCCCGGTGCTGATCGCCGGGATCACCGTGCTGCTCGGGATTTCCCTGCGCCGCCACCTCGTGCTGATGGGTGTCCTCGCCGCCGTCCTGGTGGGCTACGCCGTCCTTTTTCTGGCCTTGACCACGAGCCAGGTCGGGCAGGGCGGTGGTGCGGTCACCGTCGGCACGGTCGCGGACATGACGGGCCGGATGCTCGGTGACACCCTGATCCCCGGACTCGTGGGCGGGCCTTGGTCGGGCCCCGGTCCCGGGGCGACGTTCGCCGCTTCCCCCGTGGCGGTGCGGATTCCGCTGCTGCTCCTGGCCGTCGTGGTGCTGGTCGCCGGGATCCGCGTGGGCGGACTCCGGGCCAAGAAGGCGTGGCTGCTGCTGGGGCTGGTGTTCGTGGCGGACATCGGGCTTTCCGCGGCCACCCGGCTCACCGAGGTCGGCCCGGAACTGGGCAGCGATCCCCGCTACATCGCCGACCTCGCGCTCGTCGTCCCGCTGTGCCTCGCTTTCGCCTTCCTGGAACCGAAACCGCTCGACCGGCCTTCGGATACCGTGCCGTCCACGGCGAGACGGCCGATCGCCCTGGCGTTGTGTCTTGCCCTGATCGCGAGTTCCGCCGTGGGATTCTCCCGGCTGGCGCCCGGACTCAGGTTCGACCACTCCCGGGAGTTCCTCGCCAACGCGCGGGCCTCGATCGACCGGGATCCCGATCTCGTGCTGTTCGACACGGCGGTACCGAATGACGTTTTGCACGGCTGGTTCGGAGAAAACGCCCGGACGTCACGGGTGGTGGGCCTGATCCCCGGCTTCCTGTTCGACCAGCCGACGAGCCGGATGTCCCTTTTGGACGATTCGGGCACCGCGAGGACGATCATCGGTGTGGAACCGGTTTCCCGTGGTCTGCCTGGGCCGATTGCGGGCTGCGGGTACACCGTCGGCGAGCAGCTGGTCCGCGTTCCGTTGGACACGCCCGTTCTCGGCCGCTACCTGCTGCGGATCGACTACTTCACCTCGGACGGTGGCGAAGGATTCGTGGACCGCGACGGCATCCGCGTGCCCGTATGGTTCCAGCCTGGCCTGCACACGATGTACCTGCCGATCGAGGGACTGTTCGACAAGATCGGCTTTCAGTTGTCCGCCAAGGGGGCTCCCGTCTGTCTCGCGAAGGTCGACGTCGGCGAACCGCTCACTCAGTAAGGGTCGTACGGGCTGTCGTGGCCGAAGATCCTCGCCACGGGTGCCAGCCGGAGCCGCAGCAGGATCTTGATCCCGACGTTGCGCAGGAACCACGGAATCTGGGCGAGCACGCGCAGTCTGTCCTTGAACGACGGTGGGGAAAGCCGGAATCGGGCGAGCGACGTCGCGCGGTCGAGATAGGTGTAGCGCCGTCCGAAGAGGACTTTCGCGATCGTGCCGATGGTGACGCCGATCGACGAAAAACAGTCGTGGACCAGGATTTCCCGGCCGTCGGTCAGGTTGGCCGACCAGCGCAGGTCGTCGGTGTAGGTCCAGTAGTCGTGTTTGCCGTCGATGTAGAGCATCTGGATCGGACGATCCCAGCTCGGCCGCAGCTTCGTGCTGTACTCCGCCACGAGTTCCACGACGTCCTCGACGCCCGCTTTTCTCAGGTTTTCCTCGAACCGTTGGCGTGTCGGCGATCCGCCGAACAGGCGGCCGTCGACGAACGGGTCGACGGCGATCACCCGCGCGCCGACCGTGCGGGCGGCGCTGGCGAGCACGATCGTCGAACGGCCCTGGTGGCTGCCGATTTCGACGATGAGGTCGCCCTTGTCCAAGCGGCACGCCGCGTTCCACAAGGACAGGCCCTGCTCCCGCGTCATCCAGCCCTTGACGGGTTCGGCGAGCGACCACGCATCTTCGAAACCGTCTGTCATAGGGCGCATAGTAGCCACGTTTCCGCTTAGTATCTACCGGATGGTAACCCCCGGGACGCTCGTGAAACGGCCGAGCACGTGGATCGTGCTGGCGCTCACCGTGCTGTCCTTTGTGCAGCGTCCCGGCAGGACGACGTTCGACACGAAACTCGATCTCGCCGTGGATCCGCTCGCCTTCCTCGGCAGGGCGCTGCACCTGTGGAATCCCCAGGCGACGGCGGGGGAGTTGCAGAACCAGGCGTACGGCTACCTGTTCCCGATGGGGCCGTTCTTCGCGCTGTGCCAGGCGGTCGGGATCCCGGTGTGGATCGCGCAGCGGCTGTGGTGCGCGATCCTGCTCTCGGTCGCTTTCGGGGGCGCCCTGCTGGTGGCCCGCGCGCTGAAAATAGGGAACGAACGGACTCGGCTGATCGGAGCAGTCGGTTACGCCCTCGCGCCGAGGATGGTCACCGAAATCGGTTCGCTGTCCTCGGAAATGCTGCCCGCCGTCCTGCTGCCGTGGGTGCTGCTGCCGCTGATCCTCGCCGACCGCATCGGCTCGCCGCGCCGTGCCGCCGGGTTGTCCGCGCTCGCCGTGCTGTGCATGGGCGGGATCAACGGCGCGATGGTTGTGATGGCGCTGGTGCTCCCGGGGTTGTGGTTGCTGACCCGGAAATGGCGGAGCACCCACGTCGCGCTGGCCATCTGGTGGTTCGTCTTCGTCGTCGGCGTGGTGCTGTGGTGGTTCCTGCCGCTGGTGCTGCTCGGCCAGTACAGCCTGCCGTTCCTCGACTACATCGAATCCGCGACCAACACCACGGCGCCGATGTCGTTGTTCGAGGTGCTGCGCGGCACGAACCAGTGGGTCGCGTACGTCGTGCAGGGCACGCCGTGGTGGCCGTCGGGCTGGGCGCTGATCGACAATCCCGTGCTGATGGCGGCCACCGGGCTGGTGGCCGCGGTGGGGCTGCTCGGCCTCGCGCGGCGCGGCCTGCCCGAACGGCGTTTCCTGGTGCTCGGCGTCCTGACCGGGCTGACACTGCTGACCGTCGGCTACGTCGGGACGCTCGACAGCCCGCTGGCGGAACCGGTGCGGCAGCTGCTTGACGGCCCGCTCGCGCCGCTGCGGAACGTCCACAAGTTCGAACCGGTGCTGCGGCTGCCGCTGATGCTGGCGTTCGTCCACGGCATCACGAGCGCCGCGCCCGTCCTGCGCCGGAATCTGCGGCCCGCGCTGGGTGCCTTGCTGGTGGTGGCGATGGCCGCGCCCGTGTGGCTGCTGACGTTGCGGCCCGGGCCGGGCTGGGACGAGGTACCAGGATATTGGTACGACGCCATGGGCCACGTCGCCAAGACCGACGCGACGGCACGGACGCTGTTGCTGCCCGCGACCGGATTCGGCGAGTACGACTGGGGCCGCACGGTGGACGAACCGGCGCAGGCCATCGCGGACAGCCCGTGGGCGGTGCGCAACCAGGTCCCGTTGGGCTCGGAGGGCAACACCCGCCTGATGGACTCCATCGACGCGGCGTTGGCCGACGGCAGAGGGGATCCAGGGCTCGCGGCGCTGCTCGCGCGATCGGGCTACCGGTTCCTGATGCTGCGCGGCGACATCGACCGCGCCAAGGTCGGCGCGCCCGATTTCACGACGTTGCGCGCCGGGCTGGCCGGGTCGCCGGGGATCGAGAAGTCGGCCCAGTTCGGGCCGCTGGAGATCTTCGAGGTGAAACGGCCGGTGCCGCTCGTCACCGCGACTTCCGCGAAGGACGTCCCGACGGTGAGCGGCGGCCCGGAGAACCTGCTGCCGCTGATGAACTCCGGGCAGCTCGACCCCGGCACGCCGACGGTGCTGACCGGGGACGGCGGTTCACCGTCCGGGCCGCGGCTGGTCACCGACGGGCTGCGTCGCGCCGAACGCAACGTCGGTGGCGTGCGGGACAACCTGAGCCAGACCCTGACCGCCGGGGAATCCGCGCGGCAGCAACGGGCCGTGCTGGACGTCTTGCCGTTTCCCGGCGAACAGCACCAGACCGTGGCCGCGTACCGGGGGATCCGTTCGGTCAACGCGTCGACGGCGGCGTCGTTCGCGGACGCGTTCGGCGGTTCGGATCCGAGCCATCAGCCGTTCGCCGCGCTGGACGGGGATCCGCGTACCGCATGGCATTCGTCGAGTTTCACCGGGCCGATCGGCGAGTGGCTCGAAGTCGAACTCGATACGCCGAGGCTGGTGAACTCGGTCGATCTCGCGATGGTCGACGACATCCGCGTCGGCTGGCCGCCGACCCGGATCCGGATCACCACGGACAACGGTTCCGTCGATCACCAGGTCGTCCGGGGCGCGGGGGCGCACACCTACCCGGCGCCCGCGGGGGTGACGCGCAAGGTGCGGATCACGTTGCTGTCGCTCGTGGTCGGCAGACAGGACGGCAACGTCGGGATCTCGGAACTGAAGATCCCCGGCGTCGACCCGCAACGCGCGCTCGAAGTCCCCGCCGACCTCGGGCCGGGTTCGGCGCCGGGCTTCGCGTTCACCCGGGGCACGCAACCGCGTTACGCGTGCGTGCCCGACGGAGCACACGTCCGCTGTGACGCCAATGCCGACCGCGACGGTGAAGAACCGGACGGGATCCGGCGGCTGTTCTCGACGACGTCGCCGAGCGCCTACGAGTTCGGTGGCACCGTGCTGCCGGCCGGTGGCGGCCGGTTCCCGGTGACTTTGCCCGATGTGCGGGTGTCGGCGACTTCGCAACTGGGCGGTGATCCGTCGGCGAGCGGATTCGCCGCGGTCGACGGGAATCCCGCGACCACCTGGCTGCCCGACGTCACCGATCTGCGGCCGATGTTGACCCTGGACTGGGCGAGCCCCCAGAGGATCTCCGGTATCCGCGTCGGCTCCGACACAGGCGCCCCAGCGCGGTTGGAACTGACCACACCGACGTCGAGCCGCTCCGTCGAACTCGACGCCTCCGGTGCGGCGACGTTCCCTCCCCTGGAAACCTCGCAGCTGAAGATCGCGTTCGCCGGTCTCGACGACGACCAGCGAACGCGGCATTCGCTGGGCATCGGCAGCCTGACCCTGACCGGCGCCGAACTTCCCGCCCCGGCCGCGGAATTCACGCTGCCCTGCGGATCGGGCCCGAACGTGCGCCTGGACGGCTTCGACTACGACACGTCCGTGCGCGGCACCCTCGCCGACTTCGTCGCGCACCGGCCACTGACGCTCTCCGCGTGCCCCGATTCGGCGGGCGGCGTCGACCTGGCGGCAGGTGGGCACGAGCTGCGGACCGACCGGTCCGAGTCCTTCGTGGTCCAGGACCTCTGGCTGAAACCTGTCGGGCAGGCCGTTTCGTCCGCAACCCATCGCGCAGTCACGGTGGAGTCCTGGGACGCGACGTCCCGCTCGGTCACCGTGGCGAGCGGTGAGGAGTCCATTTTGGCCGTTCCGGAAAACGCGAACGCGGGCTGGACCGCTTCGCTGAACGGGACCCCGCTGGTGAAGACACGCGTCGACGGCTGGCAGCAGGCGTGGATCCTGCCCGCCGGCTCCGGTGGCGTCGTGCAGCTGGAGTTCGCCCCGGACTGGAAGTACCGGTCGGGTCTGCTGATCGGCGCGGTCGCGATCCTGCTGGTGCTGATCGGCGCACTGTGGCCAGTCCGTCGGCGACGTGTTTCGGTGGAGGCGGGCTCCGGGCGGGTGGTCCCGGTGGTGCTCATCGGACTGCTGGCCGTACTGGGCGGAATGCTGCCGATCGTGCTGCTGATCGCCGTCCTGCTCACCCGCCAGTTCAGCGAACGCGCGCCGAGGTACCTCGCTTTCGGGGGCATGGTCGTGGGAACGCTCGTCGCGGTGGTGGGGCGGCTGCTGGGGCACGGTCAGGAGTGGGCTTACGGTCCGGTGACGCAGGCTTCGCTGCTGCTGGCGGCGGCGGCGATGGTGGCGACTTGTGTGCCTTGGTTCGCCGGACGCGAGCCTGAAGGTGACAGAGCGTGAGGGGTGTGTGGAAATAGAGACGCTGAATGTCCCTATTCCCACACACCCCCACTTGACCGGACCGGTCACGACGTCAAACCGCGTTTTCTGTCGGTGGGCCGGCTCAAGCTGGTCAGGTGCGAAGAGGGGAGTGGGTGCAGCACCCACTGGTGACGAGCGGCCCGGCCGTGGTCGGAGCCAAGCGGCTCGAAGAGCTCGGCGTGC
This sequence comes from Amycolatopsis sp. NPDC057786, assembly GCF_042797905.1. NCBI lineage: Bacteria > Bacillati > Actinomycetota > Actinomycetes > Pseudonocardiales > Pseudonocardiaceae > Amycolatopsis > Amycolatopsis sp. NPDC057786. The sequence goes on along the minus strand of NZ_JBHVKW010000011.1, from coordinate 42,049 downwards.
CCAGGAGAACGATCTGGCGCCGGTGTGAGCCCGGTGGCGTCTGGCGGCTGCTGCTGCCTGGAGTCGTGCTGCTCGGGAACGGCGAGCCGACCGAGGAACAGCGGATCGAGGCAGGCCTGCTTCACGCGCGTGAAGGTTCGATGCTCACCGGCGTGTCCGCGCTCAGGCGTTATGGCCTGAAAACGTTGCCGGATTTCGACGACGTGCATGTCCTCGTACCGGCCGGAAGGGCGATCGCCAGTACCGGGTTCGTCCATGTCGAACGGACGCGACGCCTGCCGGTGCCGCGGATCAGAGCCGGCGTTCCCACCGCTCCCGTGCCGCGGGCGGTGATCGACGCGGCACGACGAACCTCCGAGCTGGATCCGGTCGTGGCGATGATGGCGGAAGCGGTGCAGGAGCGTCATTGCCTGCCGCGGGCGCTCGCCGTCGAGATCGACGAGCGGTCTCGAATCGACCCGAGACTGCTACGGGCGCTGGGGCCGATCCTGGGTGGCGCGCATTCCGTAGCCGAGGCCGACGCGTGGAACCTGTGGGCGCGTTCAGGACTACCGGAGTTCCGCTGGAACGTGAAGGTCTTCGACGCGGCAGGCCGGTTCGTCGCGAAGCCGGACGGTTGGTGCGACGAGGTCGGGTTCGCCTGGGAAATCGATTCCCGCGGCTATCACTCCGGAGGCGACCGGTTCCGTGCGACCCTCGCGCGAAACGCCCGGTATTCCGCGGCCGGGATCGTCGTTCTCCAAACCTTGCCGTCCCGTATCCGTACCGAACCGGATGTGGTCCTGGGCGAGCTCAGCGCAGCGTTTCGCAGTGCTCAACGGCGTCCGCGACCCGGCGTGCACATCGGATGAGCCGCTCACTTCCGCCGCGACCGCCACTCCAGTACGGCGCCCGACAGAGCCAAACCCCCGGCACAGCAAGCAGCGACGGTCACCACTTGCACAGCCGACGAGTGCAGCCAAGCGGTCACCAGCACCGTTTCCACCACGACGGTCGTCCACATCAGCACGGTCACCCGCCGGTCACCGGCGGCGAGGCGCGAGAACAGCAGGATCTGGACCAGCGCGAGCATCGAGCCGGCGAGGGCGAACGGCCAGACCGGCATGGTGCTGGCGGCGTAGCCGGAGCCGCCGATGAACGACAGCAAGCGCGACCCGAAAACGAGAGACACGAAAAGGACGAAGGCGTCGAGAGCGGCGCAGACGGCCAGGGCGGCGGGCAGGATGCGGCGGCGGTCGTCGCCGTTCGCGAAGCGGGGGAGCACCAGGACACCGACGGCTTGCGGGAGCCAGTAGGCGATCTTCGTGACGATCGCGCCGAGTGCGTACTCGCCGGCTTCGGTCGCGGGGAGGGTGTGGCGCGCCAGTACCAGGTCGAGGTTCACCAGCAGGACCAGCGCCAGCATCGCCTGTGCCGCGTGCAGGACTTCGCCCGCGTGCCAGCCCGCCTTCCGAGGGCGCTGCCGTCCACAGAGGACCCAGCCGCAGAGGATCACCAGGTACGAGCCGATCGCGGTCCCGGCCAGCGCGCCGGTTGCGTCGCCGCCGATCAGCAGGCCGATCAGCGAGCCGCCGACCTTGCCCGCGCCTTCGAGCGCCATGAGTCCGGCCAGGAGGGCGAAGCGACCGCTGCCCTGCAACAGGCCGTGGAAGAGGCCGAGCAGCGTCAGCGGGCCGAGCGTGACGGCCAGCAACAGCGCGGGCACCACGGAATCCAGGTGCAGCACGAAGACCAGCACCGGCGCCAGAAGCAGGCCGATGGTCGCGACGATGGCACTCGTCGTGAGGCCGAGCGCGAGAAGTGTCCCGCTGTCCTGCGGTTTGCGCGCCACCCGCAGCGCGACGACGGTTTGCAGCCCCATCGCGGGGACGACGCCGATCACGAGCACCGCCAGCAGCGAACTCAGCTCACCGAACGCGCTCGGCGCGAGCAGCCGGGCGGCGACGATGCTCAGCGCGTAGGCGCCGGCGTTGTTGGCCGCCAGCGCGAGCGAAACGAGGATCGCCGCGACACGCTTGTCGGTCCTGGCCTCTTCGACCTCGACGTCTACGCTCAACGGTGCTCCCATTACCGGCGAGTAATCGAGCGACCATAACCGTGATCGAGGCGGAAAGGAAAGGGCAGTTGGACGCACGGCGCGAACGTCTCGCCTTGGCCGCGGTGTCGGCCGGGCTGGCGTCGCTGGTGTTCCTGCCCGTGCTCGGACGCGGCTTCGTCCTGAGTTACGACATGGTGTTCGCCCAGCGTCAGTCGCTGATCCCGGACGCGCTCGGGCTCGGTTCCGCCCTGCCGCGATCGGTCCCCGCCGACGCCGTGATCGCGCTCGCGACAGCGGTGGTTCCCGGTGACGTCGTCCAGAAAATCGTCCTGCTGCTCTCGCTGTTCCTTGCGGCATACGGCGCAGGGCGGCTGGTCCCGACGGAGCAACTCGGTACGCGGATCGTCGCGGCCACCGGGTACGCGTGGACGGCGTACTTCGCGGAGCGGTTGTTCATCGGGCATTGGCCGCTCCTGCTCACTTACGCCTGTCTCCCGTGGATCGCGCGCGCCGCGCTTTCCCTGCGCCGGAACGAACCGAGGGCGCTCGCGGGACTCGTGCTCGCCTGCGCTCCGGCGGTGCTCACGCCACCCGGCGGTGTGCTGGCCGCGCTCACCGCGATCGCGCTGGCCGGACCGCGGAAACTCGGCCACACCCTCGGACTCGCCGTCGTGCTCAACCTGCCGTGGCTCGTCCCGACGCTCCTGCACGACGGCGGCACGCTGTCCGATCCCGCCGGGGTGGCCGCCTTCAGTGCCCGCACGGAAAGCTGGGGCCCGGCGATCCTGAGCGTGCTGGGGCTCGGCGGGATCTGGAACGGCGACGTCGTTCCCGGCAGCCGGGGCGCGCCGATGGCCCCGGTGCTGATCCTCGTCACGGTGGCCGTGGGGCTGGCCGGGCTCCGCCCCCTCGCGCGAAAGTGGGGGACGCCGCCAGCGAGAGCGTTGCTGTTGCTGGGAGTTCTCGGTGTCGTGCTCGCCGCGCTGGCGACGCTGCCGTTCGGCGAACCCGTGCTCTCCTGGGCAATGGGGCACGTTCCGGGTGCGGGACTGCTGCGGGACGCACAGAAATGGGTGGCCTGGTTGGCGCTTCCGGTCGCGCTCGGGTTCGCGCTGGCGGTCGAAGCCGCCACCGCGCGCCTGCGGACCGGGGCGGCGCGTGGGACGCTCGTCGTGGCCGCCGCGCTCTTTCCCTTGCTCACCATGCCCGATCTCGCCTGGGGCGGCTGGGGAAGGCTGGAAGCGGTGCGCTACCCGGCGGACTGGAGCGAAGTGCACCGCGTGCTGGCGGAAGACGACCGGCTCGGTGACGTCGTCGCGCTGCCACTGTCCACGTTCCGGAGTTTCGCCTGGAACGGCCACCGGACACAGCTGGACCCGGCGCCGCGGGCACTGCCCGAGACCGTGCTCGTCGACGACACACTTCGCGTCGGCGGCGAGGAGATCTCGGGCGAAGATTCCAGAATGGACCGTGTCCGCGCCGCGAAGTCGCCGGAAGAGCTGTCGGCGGCGGGAATCGGCTGGATCCTGGTCGAACACGGGACGCCGGGACGGGTCGACCCGCGGTTGCTGACCGGCGCGGAACGGGTGTGGTCCGGTGACTGGCTCACGCTTTACCGCACTCCCGGTGAGCCCGCCGTGACCGGGACGCGATCACCGATCCCCGTGGTGCTGGCAAACGGAGTAGCGCTGCTATCGATCGCGGCCGCACTGTTGTGCCTCAAGTTACCGGTGCGTACATTGAGCCGACGCAGGAATTCCCTGTCTCGGAAGGAGTAGGTCTTGGGCACCCTCATCGGCGCGGCGGCCGCCGTCATCATCGGGCTCGCGACAGCCGCGGGCGGGAGTTACGCGCTGACGAACACCGCGGACCCGGACGCCGCACCGCAGGTGCAGGCGAAGATCAAGGAGCAGTTCAACCCGAACTCGAGCCCCGAGCACGTCATTTACGGCAACCGCTGAGCCGGTGTCCGAGCTCGCTTCCGACCACGCCGGCCGGGTCGTCGGGCTCTACGGCGACCCCACCGTTTCCTGGAGCATCCTCCTGGAAGCGAGACTTTCTTCGGTGCTGACGCCGGAAAAGGCGCGGATGCGGCTGACGGTCGCGGTCGAGGAACGGCCGTGGCTCGGCGCCGCCCCCGAAGTCGTGGCCGTTTCCGGTGAAGAACTTCCGGCGATCCGTGATCGGTTCGCCGAGACGTCTTACGAACGCGGCGCGCCGTTGCTCCGGGTCGCGGTCGGCGTCGACGAGCCTGTCGTGCTGATCGCCGCGCACCACGGCGCGCTCGACGGTCTCGGTCTGCTGGCCGTCCTCGGGCTGGCCCTCGACATCCCGATCTCGTCCGCCGCCAAGGGAATCGGCGCACGCACGGCCGATCGGTCCTTTCTCATGTCCGCCTTCCAGCGCCTCGCTGAAGCACTTTTCGCGCCTCCGGCGAGAATCACCCCGGAACGGGCGGAAAGTCGCTCAGGAGACGTGTTCAGCGCGAGGATCCTTCCGCGCTCGCGGTTCGGATCCGCGGCTTTCGCGGCGGCCGCAGCCAAGCTGACCGAGACATGGAACGCCCGGCACGGCGAGGAAGCCGTCAGGGTGGTGGCCGCGGTCGGTGCCTCATGGCGAAGCGGAGCCGCGCCCGAACCCTTGCACGACAGCGCGTTCTTCCGGCTGCGGCTAGGCGGAAAACTCACGGTCGCCGAAGTGGGCGCGCTGCTGGCCGCGCAGCCGCCGGAACCCGATTTCCCCGCTCGCAGCAGCAGGATCGCCCGGCTGGGCACCCGGCTGCTGGCGAGCAGGCTCGGTTCGACCTATCTGGTTTCCAATCTCGGCGTCGTTTCGGCGGCGGACGCGGTCACGTCGATCGCGTTCTATCCCGCCGCCAGCGGCCGCTCAGGCGTGGCGTTCGGCGCGGTGACCGTCGGCGGGACGAGCACCGTCACCGTGCGCGCCCGCCGCAAGGACTTCGACGACGCCGCCACGGCCGACCTGGCCGACGGACTCGTTGAAGCGCTGCGGCGTCAGGACCCTGGGATGGGGGATGGCCACCCCGGCCACGTCGCGCACGAGTGATTCGAAGCGGTTCACGCTGCGTTCCCAGTCGAACAGGCTCGCCCAGGTGATGCCTGCCCTGCCCATTTCGGTCCGCCGTACCCGGTCGGCGAGCAGCCCTTCGACCTGTGCGGTGAAATCGGCGAAGTCGTCGGCCAGCAGCCCGGTCTTGCCCTCCACAATGGACTCAGCCACCCCGCCAGCCGCGCGATAGGCCACCGAGGGCACGCCGTGCGCGGCGGCCTCCATGATGACGATTCCCCAGCCTTCCTTGACCGACGGGCACAGGTGCAGCCAGGACCGTTCCAGGATCTCGTGTTTCTCGTCCTCGTCCACCCAGCCGTGCAGCCGGACGCGGTCTTCGACACCCCGGTCGCGGGCGTGCTCGCGCAAGACCTCTTCCCACGGTCCCTGGCCGACGACCTCCAGCTTCAGCGTCGGCCAGCGCGGGCTCAGTTCCGCGACGACGTCGATCGCGTGCTCGATCCGCTTGTGCGGCACCAGCCTGCTGACCGCGACCAGCGTCGGCTCCGTCTCGCGGACGGCCTTGCCGCGCGGAGGAGTGTCCAGCCCGTTGGGTACCACGGTGATCCGCGAGCCTTCGATCCCGAGGCCCGCCAGTTCGCCCTTGGTGATCTCGGAAACCGTGACGTAGCGGCAGTGCCGGAACAGCCACGGCGCCAGCCGCGATTCGATCCACCAGCCGATGCGGCCCAGTGTCTCGCCGAGCGCGCTGATCCACTGTTCCTTGTGGACGTGGTGCACCAGCACGACGACCGGGCAACCGGCGACGAGCCTGGCGAAGAACGGCATCCCGTTCTGGACGTCGACGACGAGGTCGGCATGCGCCTTCCGGATCGCCCGGAGCGCGTGGAGGTAGACGCCGAACTTGTTGCCACGGCGGCGATAGCGCACACCGTCGCGCCATTCCCCCGCGTTGGCGCCAGGGTACGCCGCGCACTGGATCTCGACCCGGTATCCGGCTTTGGCGAGTCCCTCGGCCATTCGCTCGACGTACCGCTCGGAGCCGCCGCCCTCCGGATGCCCGGTGTCGCGCCAGTTGACGAGCAGCACACGTGGCCTTTCCATCGTGGTTCTCCCAACCTGTTAGCGACAATGCTAGGTTACCGGTGCGTACACGGTAGAGGAATCATTCTCGGAAAGCGATGGTTCGATGGTCGGTAATCGGTCGGTGACCCCAGCAACGATGCCTCATCGCGCCACTTTGCGCAGATCGGTGACGTTGTTCCGGGCCTTTCTCACCGAACAGACGGATCCGGACGGTTTCTACTCGGTGCTCGCCGGCGACTCGGTCCGGCAATTGGCGCAGCACACTCCGTTGAACGGCCGAACCATCGTCGACGTCGGGGGTGGGCCTGGCTATTTCTCCGACGCGTTCCGCGCCGCCGGGGCCACGTACCTCGGCATAGATCCCGACGTCGGAGAGCTGACGGCGCGGGGAGAGGCCGGCGAGAACATGGTCCGCGGCAGTGGGACGAAACTGCCGGTGCGCACCGCGTCCGTGGACGTCTGCTATTCGTCGAACGTCCTCGAACACGTTTCCGAACCCGAGGTCATGCTGGCCGAGATGTGCCGGGTGACCAAACCCGGCGGCACGATTTTCGCCTCGTTCACGCCGTGGTATTCGCCGTGGGGCGGTCACGAGACCGCGCCGTGGCATTTCCTCGGCGGACACTACGCCCGGCGGCGTTATCTCGAAAAGAACGGCAAGGAGCCGAAGAACAAATTCGGGGAGAGCCTTTTCGCCTTTTCCGCAGGCGCGGCCATCCGGTGGGGGAAGGCCGCGCCGCTCGCCGATCTCCAGGAGGTCTATCCGCGCTACCACCCCTCCTGGGCCCAGTGGATCGCGCATGTCCCCGGGATCCGGGAAGTCGCGTCGTGGAACCTGGTGATGGTGCTGCGCAAGCGTCAGTGACGGGAGCGGGCGGGGCGGCGCTTCACCAGCAGGAAGACCCCGAGCGCGAGGAAGGCCGCGCCGCCGATCCCGAGCACGATCGGCCCGGTGCTCCCGATGAAGTCCAGCTTGCCCTTGTTCTCCTCCACCTGCTTGACCATCTTGTCGACGGTCGCGTCGGTGAAGGCCAGCTTGCCGTCGAAGACGACCGTGGGCGTGGGATTCGCGGCCGACCGAAGTTCCTGATGCGACAGCTGTTCCTGCTTGACCTGGATCCCCGTCACCGGCTCGATCCAGCTCGTGATGGTGCCCCGGTAGAACTGACCCGCCTCGACGGAGTCACCGGTGGCGCCGATGAGCGAGCCCGGCACCTTCTTCATCGAGATCTTCGTGTCGGGGATCTCCTGGACGAACTTGTAGACCTCGACGCCCTTGATCTCCTCGACACCCTTGAACCGGGCCTGGACGGCGCGGCCGGTGTTGTCGTCGTAGACCTGGTAATCCTTCTGTTCGGTGCCGAAGGGGAACTTGAAGTTCAGGCCGGGCTGCGGCTTGTACTCCTGGATCTCCTCGGGCTTCTCGCCCTCTTTTTCGGGCTTCTCCTTGAGCTTGGTGACGAAGCTGCTGTTGGCCGAGCACTTCGCCTCCTGGTCGCCGCCCGGCGGGACGTAGCCCTCCGCGGTGCGGCGGTCGAAGCAGACCTGGCGTTTGCTCGCGCTGACCACGGTCTGGTCGCTGGTGTCGACGACCGAGACGGCCATCAGCCATACGGCGACGTCCGTGCCCTCCCGCATCTCCGGCGGCGCGAAGTTCGCCACCACGCGGGCGGTCGCCTTCAGCTTGGCGTCGTCACGGATCTCGGTGACGGTCTTGCCGCCTTCGGTCTTCACCGCGAGCACCTTGGACGCGGTGCCTTCGAGGACCGACGTCGATTCCTGGTTCAGCGGCACCTTGGCGAGTTCGGGCTTCACGTAGGACGGCAGCAGCACCGCGCCGGCGACGGCGAACACCCCTAGTGCCAAGAAGATCAGGCTCAACGCTCGACGCAACGGTCCTCCTGGTGAGACACATTACCCATCGGTAATCAGTCGCCAGATACTGGCTCCTCGGCAGGTCAGCGTCAAAGGTGTGACCGGCGGTCACAGGCACCGCGTGCGACCGGAAGGCGGTACGCGCGCCGCCATTCGGCGCAGGCAGCCAAACATGTTTGTTCCCGGGAACAACGTGAGCGGGACCACCATCGGACGACTTCCGGTGCGTGGAAAGGAACTTTGTGCCGCAGGACCCGAACGATCCCCGCGCGCTGGACATCGGCGCCTACTCGGATTCGATCACCGACGTGGAGCTCCGCGACGCCGTCGCCGACGTCGCCGCGCTGCTTTCGTTGCACGGCAACGTGATCCGTGATCTGGACGCCAGGAGATCACGGTGGCGGCCAGGGCGGCGGTCGCCGCATCCCGATATCGTCCTGTCCGCGGCCGGAAGACGTCCACAGTGGACGAGGTCGGCGAATCCCGAGGTGACCCTGCCGGTCGCCACGACCGCGCGCGGCCGGACCCTCGCGGTACGGCTCACCGCGCGGCCCGGTCTCGGGCACACGCTGCTGGACCTCGCGAGGATCATCGACGCCGACATGGCGCCGGAGAGAAGGGGCTAAGCGTCGTCCGCCAGACGGACCGCCTCCAAAGCGACGTAGAGTTCGCCGACGTCGACCGGGTCGGACAGGTCGCGTCTGGTCAGTTCCTGCACGCGCCGCAGCCGGTACCGGACCGTGTTCGGATGGACGATGAGCCGGTCCGCGGCCTCCTTGGCCGAGCCGTGCCCGGCGAACCACGCGACCAGTGTGTCGAGCAGGACCTGCCGCTCCGGTTTGGGCAGCACCAGGAGCCCGGCCAGCACCGAGCGCAGGACGTCCCGCGACATCTCCGGCGCGCTCGCGACCAGCGTGGTGACCGGGGAGTCGCCGAAGACGGCGACGCCCGCGGCACCGGTGGTCAGTGAACGGCGGGCGATCCTGGCGCGATGGACCGCGTCCGGTACTTCGAGGAATCCGTTGAAAGGCCTGCTCATCCCCACCGCCAGCGGCAGGGTGCCCAGCACGTCGCGCAGCCGCCGGACGTCCTCGACGCGGTCGATCACGACGAGGCCGACCTCGGCGCCGGGTCGCCAGGCCGACTTCCAGCGCCGGGCTCGCAGCAGGGCTTCGACGCCGGGTCGTTCGTCCGGCTCGATGGATTCGGTCACGACGGCGACGAAGGTGCCGGCCGCCGGGAGGCCGAGTTCCTTGGCGGCGTTCTCGAGTTCGGCCTGGGTGGCGAACCGGCCCTGCAGCAGCCCGTCCAGCAGGGCGAGCTTCTCCTGGGAGAGTTCGGCGGCGACCTCGCTGTACGCGGTGGTCAGCGCGTCGGAGTAGAGGTCGATGGTCTTCCACACGTTGGAGTTGATCTCCACCGTGCGGGCCGGATTGATGAAGCCGGGGCCCGCCAGCTCCAGGAGACGCTCGTAGACGAAGATCCCGCCGATGCGGAACGCGCGGAGCACGGACGGCAGCGGGATACCCTGCCTGGCCTGGGCCAGCCCGGTCTTGCGGGCCGCGTCGAGCGGCAGCCCCCGCCCCTCGACGAGCGCGGTCAGCGCCCGTTCGAGATTCGCGCGGCAGACCTTGCGCAACTCGTCCGGCGCGGTGCTGTCCACCTGGTGATAGAACTCGTCCTCGTCGCTGAGGAGCTGGGCAAGGCGGTCGCTGAACTCGGGCAGCCGGGTGAGCATCGCCTGCATGAGCACACGCTGCTCCCGGGGTGCGGGAGTAGCGAGAGCTTCGGTGCCCATTCGTCAACTCTAACCCGATCGAGTGGCCGCTTTTTATCACGATGCGACGAAAGGGCGGTTTCACGAGCTGAGCGTGGTTGACAACCTGCGCAGGGTCATCCCGGTCCTCGGCAAGCGGACGGACGAAACGCCGCCGGACGAGGACCCCTTCGTCCGGCAGCGTTTCGAGGCCACTCGCACGCTCAGTGGTTGATCTTGAACCACGGCTGCGACCAGCCGAGATAGGTGTAGTTCCACGCGTTCTTGATCTCCGAGATCGTGGTCTCGGTGAAGCTGCCGGGGCCGTGGATGTCGTTCGACAGGAACTTGCCGCCGCCGATGGAGATCATCGTGTGCCCGGTGCCGCCGTTGCTGAAGAACGCGAGCCCGCCCGCGGGGACCTGGGTGTCACCGGGGTGCTTGTACGAACTCGGGATCTGCGTCCAGTGCACGTAGGCCGTTTCCGAGCCGCTCGCGGACCAGCCGTAGGCCCACGCGTTGATCCGGTCGCACCAGCGGTAGTAGTCGGGATCGTTGTTCGTGTGCACGTGCGCCTTCGCCCACGCGACGGCTTCGGCGCAGGTCCGCGGGTTGCCGGTGCCCGCGGTGGAACAGGAAAGGGTGCTGCCGGCGCAGTCAGGGGCGACGCGGCCGTCCGAACCGGTGTAGACGTAGGCGTCGCTGATGTAGCCGCCCTTCGACGGCACGTAGTCCCAGATGTCGGTGGTGCCGTACTTGCCGGTCACCGTCGAGCCGTTCGTCTGGCAGTCGATCGTGACGGCGGTGCCGCTCGCGACGGTGCCGACCGAACTCGCGCTGGTGCTCGGGCTCGACCGCACGGTCACCGCCACCCCGGAGTCGGTGTTCACCGTGCCCGTCGCCGCGAGCGCCTCGCCCGCGCCGCCGAGCATGATCGCCCCGGCCAGGGCGATCGCGCCCACCGTGCCTCTGGCGATCCTCGATCGGATCTTCATCTCTGTCCTCCAGTGGTTTCCCCGAATAGGGGGACAGGATGGTGGATCCCGGTACAAGGCGCGTACAAGAATCGATCGTCCGAAGTGGACGGTTCTATACCGGGACGAGTTCCGGTTCGGCGGTTTGCCCGACGATCGGGACATCACTCGCGTACCGGGCGTTCCGGTCGGTGAGCAGCGTCCGAAGCCGCGCGAGCGCGCGGAACTGCGCCGCGCGGACCGCGCCCGCGCTCGGCAGGCCGAGCCGTTCGGCCGTTTCCTCGGCCGATAGCCCGAACACGAACCGGAGCGCCAGCACCTGCCGGTGCGGCATCGGCAATCTCGCCAGCAGGACGCCTGCCTGCAGCCGGTGTTCCAGGCGTTCGATCTCGTCCGGGTCGCGGCGGGCCCAAAGCGGCAGTCCGTCGCCGATCTCCGGAACGGAGGCGACCGGTTCGCGGGAGCGGCGCCGGTGCAGATCGGCCACCTTGTGCCCGGCGATCCCGAGGACGAACGCGAGGAACCGGTCCGGGCGGTACCGGTAGCGGGGCAGGGCGATCAGGACCGCCTGCAACACCTCCTGCGCGCAGTCCTGTGCGTCGCAAGCGCCCGTTCCGGTGCTCCCGAGCCTGCTCGCGCAGTAGCGGAACACGTGCGGGCAAAGGAAGCGGGTCAACTCCCGGATCGCGTCCGGATCACCGGCCACGGCCGCCCGGACCACTCTGCTGTCCGGGTTGGGCAATCGTCCCGCCGTGGCGGCGGCACGGGAGTCCGCGGGGACCGTCGATGGCGCTACCTCGTCCAAGTCTGCACTCCTGGTTCAGGGGAACTGGCCGCCAAGGTGCGCCCGTCATCGGGGACTGGGACTTCGTGCGCGGTGGTCCAGCTTGCCGTTCCCCGCGAGGGATGTCCACACGACGGGCCGGAAGTCATCCGAACCGCGCAATGTCTACTGTGGACACTCGTCGCGACGCCATCTTGAAGCAGGACAGCACCGGGGGATAGGCGGTCGTGTCGGTGCTGAGGAGATCCGACGTCCAGACCAGGCAGTGCGCGAGAACCCGGATCCGCTGGTCGAGATCGGCGTTGTCGCAGGCCTCGCCGATCTGGTCGGCGCAGGTGACCCGGTCGTCGCGGACGCTGGCGGCGATGGCGCGGACGATCGCGGCCACGCCGGGATCGAGCCGGTCCGGCTGGACCGTCCTGCCCGCGTGATCCCGCAGGCGCAGGGTGAACGGTTCACCTATTCGCAGCGACCGGCGGCGATCCTTGGCCGCCAAGGAGAACGTGTCGACCAGTCGTCCGACGACGTCCCCGAACGCCGGAGCGCGCCGGGTGGAGGAAGCGGTGGACACCAGCGCGGTGGCGAGCCGGTCGGCTTCACCCGATCTGGTGAGCGATAGGAGGTCGCGGGCGACGGTGTGCGCGCGTTTGGCAGTGGGTGTCATGTCGGGCCCCTCGTTCGGCGTGCCGCCTCCCGATACCCGTCCGAGTGGCGGTCAAACCCGAATGGCGGTCGATTGCCGCCGGTAGGGGCGCGGGTTGGTCCGTTCGGCTCAGGCCGGCAGGCCGTCTCCGACGCGCAAGTAGCCGCTTACCGCGGCGACGACCCGATCCGCGTGAGACGGCTCGAGGTTCCGCACCCATGCCCGGAGGGCGTCGATGAACCCGACGAGGTCTCGGTCCACGCCTTGGAGAAGGGCGGGGAGATCCTGACGCCGGATCTCCAGCCGCCGTCCTGCGGGGAACTCCCAGTCCTCGTCGTCCACGTCCGGCCAGAACCGGATGATCTCGCCGTCGACCTCGAACATCGTCCCCGGACCATGCCCGAGGTAGGGTCCGTCCCCGTCTTGCAGCCCGTGCCAGTCCGGCCAGTCGGTCAGGTCGGCGCAGCAACCCGGAGTCACGGCGATGCCCTCGGCCTCGAGCTGCAGACCGCCGGGGAGGAAGGTGCGCTCGAGCCGTACCAGCTCGTCGAACGCGGTCCCGAGGTCGGGCTGGGCGAGTTCGCCGCTCGTGCTGTGCCCGAGCAGGGAGAGCACGACCGCGCCGACGTCGTCGGAGGGCATTTCGCGGTGCAGGGGGATCCACTCGCCGTCGTGGCCGCGAAACGGCCACAGCGCGAACGACGAATAGCCGCGTGGCAAGGATTCCACCACCGGAAGGAGCCTGGACATGCGGTGACGATACGGTGCGTGACCCTGCCGGTGCCACGACGTTTCGGGTGTTCGCGGTCCTGAGCGGGGCTGCCTCTCTGTTGCGAAAGTGGCTTTCGCAACCCTTCACTGGGGGATGGCTGGTCGATGTCCCCGATGCCGCATGGGGCATCGGACCGCGGCGACGCGAGCCGACGTCGCGTGCGCCGACCTTGCCGGCCTTTCGGCCTAGCGCGTCAGCAGGTCCCGCAGTGCCTTCACGACCTCCGCCGGTGATTCCTCGGCTATGAAGTGCCCCGCCGTGACCGTCCGGTGGTCCAGGTCCGTCGCCCACGCCCGCCAGAGCGCGACGGCGTCGTAGCCCAGTGCGGCACCCCAGTCCTGCTGGAGCACGGTGAGCGGCATCGTGAGCCGGTTGCCCGCGGCGCGGTCCGCCTGGTCGTGCTCGACGTCGATGCCCGCCGACGCGCGGTAGTCGGCGACGATCGAGGTCACCGCGTTCCGCGACGCCTCCAGGTACGCGGCCCGGACGTCGGCCGGGATCGCGTCACCGCGCTGGGTCCACGCGTCGAGGAAGTGACCGAAGAACGCGTCGGGAGCGGCGCCGATCAGCTGTTCGGGCAGTCCGGGCGGCTGGGCCATCAGATAGAGGTGGAAGCCGACCGCGGCGGTGGTGCCGTGCAGGACGTCCCACATGTCCAGCGTCGGCAGCACGTCGAGGATCGCGAGATGGCTCACCTCGTCCGGGTGGTCGAGGCCGGCGCGCAGCGCCACCAGCGCGCCCCGGTCGTGCCCGGCGAGGGCGAACCGGTCGTGACCGAAGGCCTTCGCGACGGCGACGACGTCGGCCGCCATCGACCGCTTCGAGTAGGTCTCGCCGGTGTCGGCGGGCTTGTCGCTTTCGCCGTATCCTCGCAGGTCAGGGCAGAGGACGGTGTGGTCGGCCGCCAGATCCGCCGCGACGTGCCGCCACATGAGGTGGGTCTCGGGGAAACCGTGCAAGAGCACGATCGGGCTGCCCGTCCCGGCGACGGCGACGTTGAGGGCCACGCCGTCCGCGACGGGAACCCGCTGATAGTCGAATCCGGTGATGCGCATGGGAACCTTCCTGGTCGTTTGGTGATGACCGCCAGCGTCCCCGGCCCGAATCAGCACCCGGTCAGCGACGACCGAGCGGCCGGGGCACGATGATCACCGTCGGTGAAGCGAGGAGGTGACGATGCGGTTCGGGGTGCTCGGCCCGCTCGTGGCCGAGGACGCGCGGGGCGAAGTCGGGCTCAAGGGCCCGCGGCACCGCGCGGTGCTGGCCAGGCTGCTGATCGCCCGCGGCCGGGTCGTGCCGGTGGAACGCCTGGTCGACGACCTCTGGGAACGCCCGCCCGAGGGCGCGGTCGGCGCCGTGCAGACGTTCGTCGGTGCCCTGCGCCGCGCCCTCGAACCCGATCGTGCGCCCCGCGAGCCCGCGCGGCTGCTCGTCACGGTCGCCCGCGGCTATGCCCTGCGCGCCGATTCCGTCGACGCGTGGGACTTCGAGGACGCTGTCGCCGCGGCCCGTGAACTGCTCGACGCCCGGCGACCGGACGCGGCACTGTCGCAAGTGGACAGTGCGCTCGCGCTCTGGCGTGGTCCCGCGTACGCCGAGTTCGCCGAGGAAGGCTGGGCAGTCGGCGAAGTCTCCCGCTTGACCGAACTCCGTTCGCTGGCGGGAGAACTCCGTGCCGAGGCACTCCTCGCGCTCGGACGCGCCGCCGAGGCCGTCCCGGAGCTGGAACCGCTGGTGCGTGAACATCCGTTGCGGGAGAACGGTTCTCGGCTGCTGGCGCTCGCGCTTTATCGCTCCGGGAGGCAGGGCGACGCGCTGGCGGTGTTGCGCACGACGCGCGAACACCTCGCCGACGAACTAGGCATCGACCCGAGCGCGAGCCTGCGGGACCTGGAAGCCGACATCCTGGCGCAAGCGCCCCGCCTGGAGCCGTCCGCGCCCAAGGCCGCCGAGCGGCCACTGGTCGGGCGCGACGCGGAGCTGGCCGAACTCGAAGAAGCCGTGACGCGGTCGCGGCTGGTGCTGATCTCCGGCGACGCCGGGGTGGGGAAGACCGCGCTCGCCGAAGCGTTCTCCGCCCGGCTCGCCGCGCGGGGCTGGACGACGGCCTGGGGAAGCGATCCCGACGACGAGGGCGCGCCGCCCGCCTACGCCTGGACCCGGATTCTGGCGACGCTCGCCGACGCCGGGTACGGCCCGGCGCCGACGGCTGAGCCGGGGACCGAAGATCCGCTGGCCGCGCGCTGGCGGTGGCATCGCGCCGTCGCGGCCCATCTGTCCGGTGCCGCGCCGCTGCTGCTCGTCCTCGACGACCTGCATTGGGCGGGCGAAGAGACCTTGGCGCTGCTGACCTCGGTACTGGCCGAGCCGGTGTCGATCATCGCGACCTATCGCGGCACCGACCCGCCCGCCCGGCTGACGGACTTCCTCGCCAGGGCCGCTCGCCACGAGCCGGCGCGGATCTATCTCGGCGGCCTGCCCGAAGCCGAAGTCGCCGGCCTGGTCCGTGCCACGACGGGGGAAGAGATCGACCCGGAAACCGCCGCGGTACTCCGTCGGCGCACCGGCGGGAACGCGTTCTTCGTCCGTGAACTCGCCCGCCTGCTGGGGGCCGAAGGCGTGGCCGCCTTGGACGCGGTGCCGCCGGGCGTCCGCGACGTCGTTCGCCACCGGGTGGACGCGCTGCCGGACGACGTCCGCGGCGTCGTGCGGCGGGCCGCGGTGATCGGAACGGACGTCGATCTGGACGTTCTCGAAACCCTGGTGGGGAAGACCGCGCTCGACGCCTCCGAGATCGCGGTCCGGCGCGGATTCCTGACCGAGCGGGCGCCCCGCCGGTTCCGGTTCGCGCACGCGCTCGTGCGGGACACGCTCTACCACGACCTCTCCCGTTCGCGGCGCGCCCGCGAACACGGCGAGATCGCCGAGGCGCTGGAAGTACTCCGTCCGGACGACGTCGACGCCCTGGCGCACCATTTCCTCCTGTCGGAGGAGCACGACGACCGTGCCGCGCGGTACGCGCAGGTCGCCGCCGAACGAGCCGAAAGTCGGTTCGCCCCAACGGAAGCAGCGCGCCTCTGGGACGCCGCGCTCACCGCGTACGACCGCTCTGGCGCCTCCGACACGGCGAAGCGGCTGGAGCTGATCATGGGCAAGGCCCGCGCTTCGGCCGTGGCCGGCGGGCTCGGCCAGTCGCGGAGGCATCGGGCAGAAGCGTTGGAGCTGGCGGAAGGGCTGGACGATCCACTGCTGACCGCTCGGGTGATCGGTGCCTTCGACGTCCCCGCCAGCTGGACCGAAAGCGACGACCGGGAACTCGCTTCCCGGATCGCGGAGACGGTCGAGCGCACCCTCGCCGCCTTGCCCGCCGAAATCAGGGCCGAACGGTGCCGCCTACTGGCCACCCTGGCCGTCGAACTGCGGAACGCGGGCGGAGAGCGAGCACGTGACGCGGCCCGAGAAGCCGAAGCGATCGCGCGGACGCTGGAAGATCCGGCTCTGCTGGCGTTCGCGCTCAACGCTCGGTTCCTGCAGTCCTTCGACCGCGCCGGTCTCGCCCCCGAGCGGGCCGCGATCGGTGCCGAACTGGTCGACCTCGCCGCGCGGCACGGGCTCGTGACGTTCGAGGTGCTCGGGCACCTCGTACTCCTGCAGGCGCAGAGCGCGCTCGCGGATTTCGCCGCCGCGGACCGGCATGCCGCGGCGGCGGACGAACTCGGCGACCGATACGGCCTTCCGCTGGTCGGCGTGTTCACCCGCTGGTATCGCGCGATGCGGACCGCGATGACCGGCTCCGGCGGGGAGGCCGCCTATCGCGCCGCGGCGGCGGGCCTCGCGGGAACGGCCATGTCCGGTGTGGACAACGGGATCCTCGCGCTCGCGCTGTACTGCGACCGGATGCAACGAGGTTTACCGCCGGAAGCGCTGGAAGACGACTACGGCGCTTACGAAAGCTGGTGCCGCCCGGTGCTCCCGATCCCGGATTCGCCGAGGGATCTGCTGTTCGAGGCCCGCACCTGTCAGCACGCCGTTGTCGCGCTCGAACTCGGTGACCGGACGACGATGGAACGCCTCTACGCCGAGCTTCTGCCCGCCGAAGGAGAGATCGCCGGTGCCGGGAGCGGAATGCTCACTCTCCGCCCGGTCGCGTGCTACCTCGGCGAGCTGGCCACCGCCCTCGGCCTGCGAGAAGCGGCCATCGAGCACTATCGGAAGGCGCGGGCCATCGCGGTGAAGGCCGGTTCACCGCACTGGGATTAGCTCACTGCTCCCGCATCGCGCGGCGGATCTCGGCCAGCTTGTCCTTGGCGGCCTTGTCGCGGTCGGCGATCTTCTTGTCGAGCGAAGCGACGTCTTCCTTGCCGCCGAGCCCGGCGAGCTCGGTCGAGCCCAGCGACGTCGTGTAGCGCTGCTCGATCCGGTCCCGCACGTGGTCGAACGAGGGCACGCCGCCTTCGCTGTAATCCGGCTCCGGGACCTCGACCGGAGCGGTCGGGGTCTCGTCGACTATCTCGGCGTCGAGGATTTCGTTGTCCGGTTTGTTCTCGGTCATCGTCCACTCCGTCCTGCGTGCCACGGCACGGCTTCGGTCATCAACCCGAGCATGCCCGAAACCAGCCGCATCTGGTCGACCGTGCGGATGTCGGCTTCGACCAGCCGCGGCGAGCAGACCACGATCGCGAGCGCCTGCGCCCGCGAGAGCGCCACGTTGAGCCGGTTGCGGGAGAGCAGGAAGTCCAGGCCACGCGGCAGATCGACCGCCGAGGACGAGGTCATCGTGGTGATCACCACCGGCGCCTCCTGCCCCTGGAACCGGTCCACGGTGCCCACCCGGACACCGGGGTGCCCGGCCTCGTCCAGCGCACGGGCCACGACCCTGGCCTGCAGGTTGTACGGCGCCACGACCAGGATGTCCTCGTCGCCGAGCGGCCGGGGCTCGCCGTGATCGGTCCAGGCGCGGCCGTGGAGTTCGGCGACGAGGGAGGTGACCGCCTCGGCCTCCTCGACCGACCGTGTCGTGTTGCCGTGGTGGTCGACTTCGGCGAGGTACAGGCCCGCCTCGACACCGTCGATCGCCCGCTCGGCGGCCGAGGGATGGGAGTGCAGGCGGCCCGCGTAGGACAGCCGCGACACCGGCTTGCAGACGGCCGGGTGCATCCGGCGGGTCTCGTCGAGGAAGTACCCGAGCTCGGCCGGGATGATGTCCGCCTCGCCGATCAGGTGCCCGAGTGCGGACGCTTCGGCGCCCGCGGGATGCGTACCCTGCACGACCTGCGGCAACTGCTGCGGATCGCCCAGCAGCAGGAGATTCTTGGCGCACATCGACACCGCGAGCGCGTCGGCGAGGGCGAACTGGCCCGCCTCGTCGATGATCAGCAGGTCGAACGGCTCTTCCCGGATCGCTGCGTTCGCGAACGTCCAGGCCGTCCCGCCGACCAGATGGCCGGTGTCGTGCTCCTCGCGCCATTTCACCAGCGCGGGATTGGTCTTCGGCTGCTCCCACGGCGCCGCCGGATCCGGGGTCCGCTTGGCGCGTTTCGCGCACGGCAGATCCGGTGCGTTCTTGAGCGCGGCGGACAGCACGTTCTCCACGGCCTTGTGACTGGTCGAGGTGACGGCGATCGTCTTGCCCGCGCGCACGAGTTTCGCGATGAGCCTGCCCGCGAGGTACGTCTTGCCGGCTCCGGGCGGACCCTGGACGGCGAGCGTGGAGCCGTCGAGCGCCTCGACGGCCTCGATCACCGTGCTCACCAGGTCCGTCCCGGCTTCGGGCAGGCTCCGGTCGTCGCGCAGCCGCGGCGTCGCACGCCGGAGCAGATCGACGCCGGGATGGGCGGGCAGCACCGGCAGCGTGTCGACGACGAGGCGGGCGAGGTCCGCGACCGCGTCGTCCTTGGGGGAGGGACGGACCGGGCTCCCGGGCAGGACCGCGACCGGCCGGTCGGCGGTGGTCTCGTCGGGCGGACAGCTCTCTTCCAGGGTGAGCTCGACGGCGGTGGCCGAGACGACCTTGGCGTCCCGCGCGGCCGCTCCGTATCGCAGGCGGACGTCGTCGCCGGGAGCGAAGGGATGCGGCCGGTCCGGGTCGCAGCGGAGCATCAGGGAACGTTTCGCCTTGCGGACCCGGCCGGACGGCGGCACCCATTCCCCGGCTTCCAGTGAGACCGGGACGGTGCAGGCGTTGTCGGTCTCCAGATCGCCGAGCGGGGCGGCCAGCTGACGGAAGTACTCCCACCACGCCGGATTCGTCTCGCGGCGGTGGTAGCCGACGGACGCGGCCAGCAGCGCGCGGGCGCGATCCTCACCGGTGAACTCGGCCGGATCGTCGGGAAGCCCGTCCAGCAGCGGATCGACCAGCGCGGCCAGCTGCGCGGCGCGTTCGGCGCGTTTCTGGGCGGCGACGTCCTCCTCGGTCTGCCGGAGCAGCGCGTCCACATCGGACTCTTCGGGTGGCTCGGCGAGCGCGATCCCTTCCTCCACACGGACTTTGTGGAGGAACTCGAACAGCCGCAACGTGGAGACGCAGTCGTACTCGTTGTAGTCACTGATCCCGCGCAGCACTTCGTCCGCGTGCTCGGTCTCGCCGGAGGCGGTGAGCGTCAAGTACTCCTCGTAGGCCTCGATGCTCGAAACCGCCGTCTTGACGTCGCCGTCGCGGGCTTCGGGCATGTAGAGCGGTTCGAGATACTTGATGGAGTACGACCGCTGCGAGACCCGGAGTGCCTTGCGTACCACGGAATACAGGTCCACCAGGCCGCCGCTGCGCAGTAGATGGTCGACGGCGTCTTCGCGGGTCCCGTGCACGGCGGCGAGCCGTTTGATCGCGGTGACCTCGTACGGGGCGTAGTGATAGACGTGCGAACCGGGATGTTCCGCGAGCCTCGCGGTGGCGAAGTCGACGAACTCCTCGAAGGCCCGTTTCTCCTGCGACCGGTTGTGCGCCCAGAACGGCGTGAACTTCGTGCCCTCTTCGGCGGTCACGGCGCCGAAGAGGTATTCGAGCCCTTCGCCCGCCAAGGCGTACGGGTCACCTTCCATGTCGAAGAAGACGTCGCCGGGCGCGGGCGGCGGGAGTTCGGCCAGCGCGTCCGGATCGATGACCTCGTAGGCGATCTGCCCGGTGGCGTCCTGCCGGACCTGGATCGCGGCCTGGGCACGCAGCGTGGTGAACGACGTCGTCGAGATGTCGCGCGGCCGGTCTTCCGGTGCGGCGGCCGCGAGCGCGTCGATGGTGCCGAGGCCCGCGGCGACGAGTTTGCGCCGCTGGTCGCCGCGCATCCCCGCGACCAGCGAAAGGTCGCGATCGGCCTCGCGTGCGCTCGCGCAGTGCGCGGCGTAGGAGCAGCCGCCGCACGCGGGGCGTTCGTCGGCCCACAGCGGGACCGGCAGGGTCGGCGGCCGGTTCCGCAGCCGGGCGCGGAGCCGGTCCACCAGCGGGAGGAAGTCGTCGACGCGGAACGACCGCGTGCTGTGATCACCCAGCAGCAGATGCATCCGCGGACCGGCGGGCCAGCCCGCCCGGCGCAGCGCGTCGGCGTACGCGGTCAGCTGGACGACGGCGGCGGGCTTCGCGTGCCTGGCCAGCTTCGTGTCGTAGACCTCGTAGCGGCCTTCGTCGTCCCGCATCAGGAAGTCGGCGCGGCCGGAGAACTCGCCGTCGTGGAAGACCGCCTGGTAGATCACCGGCGCACCGGCGCGTAGTGCCTCTTCGGTGGCCTTCGCGGCGACGACCGGGTCGCGTTCGTCGATCTCGACGACGGCGCTCCGTTCGCCGCGCAGCTTGTCCAGCGTCGCGGCCTCGTGCGCGCGCCCGTGCGTGACCGCCAGCTGATCCGGCCCGGAACCCGGCCGCGGTGCTCCAGGGAGGCCGGCGGCCAGCGCCTGGTTGAGGAGGCTGCGGTGCTCGCATTCGAGCAGGTCGGCGAGATCGGACGGGGTGTACATCGCCCGGGAGTCTCGCACGGACTCCCGGACGGACGGTCCCGGCGCGCCGGAGTCAGCCGGAGGTGTGGTCGAACTTCAGATGCGAGGTGATCCGGTAGCGGTCACCGCGGTAGAGGGAGCGGGTGTACTCGATCACGCGGCCGCCCGCGTCGCGCGTGGTGCGCTCGAACAGCAGCGCGGGGGAGTGCTGCGGGACGCCGAGCAGGCCGGATTCGTCGGCGTCGGTGACCGTCGGCTCGATGATCTGCACGGCCGTCGCGGGAACGACCTCGTACCGTGAGCGGAGCAGTTCGTAGAACGAACCGGACTCGAAGCCCGCGGCCGTGATGTCCGGCACGAGGTCCCGGGGGACCATGATCCGTTCGATCGCCATCGGCGCGTCTTCGACCACGCGAACGCGGGTGACGGCCACCAGCGTGTGGCCGGGGGAGACTTCCAGCCGCTTGCCGAGCCGGGCGCCCGCCGGGGTGGTGGCGAACTCGATCACCCGGCTGGTCCAGTGCCCCTCGGCGGGCGGGGCGAACTGCTCGCCGCCGGTGGCGGGAACGAGGTCCTGGGAGATCTTGCGCGGTGCGGTGAAGGTGCCGCGGCCGTGCTCGCGGACCACGAGACCGTCACGCTCCAGCTCGTCGATCGCGGCCCGCAGAGTGGGGCGCGAGACGCCGATTTCACTGCTCAGCGCGCGTTCCGAAGGCAGGACCTCGCCCGGCTGCCGCCGCTCGATGAGCTGGCGTAGCCGGTCCTTGACCTCTGTTCGCCGCATGACCACAGCCTACCCAGTGGTCATCGTGAATTGGCTGGTGGACAAGTTGTCTAGACCTATTGACTTTACCACTTCACCGGGTGACGGTGGAAAGAAACTGACCAGTGGTAAAGGAGACGATGATGTCGACCTCAGGGAAGTTGCGCGTTGCCGCCGTCGCCGCGTTGTCGGTCGCCGCGCTGACGGTGGCGCCGGGCGTCGCCGCCGGAGCGGCCGCTTGCGGGGCGCTGTTCGACGATTTCCACTACGGTTCGCACACGGACGGACTCCTCGCCCAGCACGGCTGGCAGGTGCGATCCGGCGCCGGTGGCCCCGGCGTCGGCGGAGCGCGCTGGGCTCCGGAGGACATCACCTTCCCGACGTCCGACGGGGAGAAGGTGCTGCAGCTTGCCTCCACCACCGACGGCACGCCAGCGGGCACGACGCAGACCGAGATCATGCAACCCGACCGGCGGTTCTTCGAGGGGACCTACGCGGCCCGGATCCGCTTCTCCGACGCGCCGGTGTCGGGCCCGGACGGTGACCGGATCAACCAGACGTTCTTCACCATCAGCCCGCTCCGCTACGACAACGACCCGATCTACAGCGAGCTGGACTTCTCGGAGTACCTGCCCAACGGCGGCTGGGGCGAGGCGGGCCCGGTGAACTTCCAGACCAGCTGGCACACCTACACGCCGGATCCTTGGTACGCCGAGAACAAGAGCGACAGCCAGCGCCGCAGCATCGACGGCTGGCATTCCGTCGTCGCGACCGTGTCCGACGGCCATGTGCGGTACTACATCGACGGCACGTTGGTGGCCGACCACGACCGCAGCGGGCCGTTCGACGTGTACCCGCGGCAGAACATGTCCTTGAATTTCAACCAGTGGTTCATCGACCTCACGCAGCACAGCGGCGGCACGAGCACCTACCTCGAACAGGTCGACTGGGTCTACTACGCGAAGAACGAGGTCCTGACGCCGCAGGCCGCCGCCGAACGGGCCGCGTCGTACCGGTCCTCGGGTGTGCGGTTCGCCGACGATCTCGGTGGTTGTTAGATAGGAGTCGTGGATCGGCTGACTGAACGTTTCGAGGAACATCGGACCAGGCTGCGTGCGGTGGCGTACCGGATGCTGGGTTCGGTCAGCGAGGCCGAAGACGCCGTGCAGGAGACGTGGCTGCGGCTCGACCGCACCGACGCGGCGGAGATCGAGAACCTCGGCGGCTGGCTGACTACGGTGGTGGCGCGGGTGTGCCTGAACGTGCTGCGCTCGCGCGATCATCGGCGGGAAGAACCGCTCGACGATCGGCTCGCCGAGTCGGTCGACTCCTCGGCGGATCCCGCCGCCGACGCGGTGCTCGCCGACTCGGTCGGGCTGGCGATGCTGGTCGTCCTGGACACGCTCGCGCCCGCCGAACGGCTCGCGTTCGTCCTGCACGACATGTTCGCGGTGCCCTTCGACGAAATCGCTCCGCTCATCGACCGTACCCCGGCCGCCGCCCGGCAACTCGCGAGCCGCGCCCGGCGCCGTGTCCAGGGCCGATCCGTCGACACGGAACCGGACGTCGCGCGACGGCGCCAGGTCGTCGACGCCTACCTGGCCGCGGCCCGCGGCGGCGACTTCGACGCGCTCCTCCGACTTCTCCATCCCGATGTCGTCCTCCGCGCCGACAAAGCGGCGGGCCCCTCGCGCGCGCCGATCTTCCTGCGCGGTGCGGACACGGTGGCTCGTGGTGCGGCCGCCGCTTCCGTGCGGGCGGCGGTCACTCAGCTCGCGCTGGTGAACGGCGGCATCGGACTCGTGATGGCCGACGAGGGGCGGCCTTCTGTGGTGCTCGCGTTCGCCTTCGTGGACGGGAAGATCAGCGAGATCGACGTCATCGCGGATCGGGAACGGTTGCGGGGGCTGGATTTGGTGATGGTGGACTGACCCGGGGTTGCGGTCGAGCGTGACGACTTCGAGCGGACGAGGGAGAACGCCTCGGTGAGCTGAGAACCGCGAATGGTGCGATGACTTCCGGTGCCAAGCACGGACACCGTCGCTGACGGAGTACCCAAGGATTCGACGAGGTCCGCGTCAGGGATGAGCGGACACGATCATCGATGAGTTCTCCATGCTCGACAGGCCGCTGCTGGCGATACAGCAGGAACGTCAAAAGAGGCTCGATGTGCTCGGGCCCTCACCGACTACATCTGTCTGCTGACCGAGGCGCAGGCCGTCGACCTCGGGAAGCGGCTGGCGGGGCGGACGGAGAGTTCGATGTTCGGTAGGTGGTTCAACTGAGCGAGCGCACGCGGAGTGTTTCCCTGGGAGTGAAGACGGACAGCGATCACTTGATGTCTCGCGTGGTTGGTGTCGTTCTCTGGGCATGCCGAAGGGCCCGTCGCCGGTGGTGTGCGGCGGGCTCTTCGGGGTCAGCGGTGGTTGTGGCGTGGGGTTTGTAGTGGGTCCAAATATTGCGGTGGGATGAATTCGGGTCGTCCGTTGGTGATGTGGACTTTCCAGCCGGATTGTCCGTGGATGACCATGTGGTGGTAGCGGCAGAGTAGGCAGAGGTTGTCGAGGTCGGTGTCGCCGAGTTGGCCCCACGGCAAAATATGGTGGGCTTCGCAGTGCTTGGGTTTGCGGTGGCAGCCGGGGAAGGCGCAGCCGTGGTCGCGGAGGTTGAGGGCGCGTCGTTGTGCTGGGGTGACGGACCGGGTGGCGCGGCCGATGTCGAGGGGTTCGCTCTCGGAGCCGAGGACTGCGGGAATGATTTTCGCGTCGCAGGCCAGCATCCGGGCGTGCCGGGCGGTGATCTGGGAGACCCCGTCCACGCAGGCCGACCCGAGTCCGGAGGTCAAAGTCTCCAGCGGGATCGTGACCACCACCGTCGTCCGATCCCCGGACAGGGTGGGGGCTTTGTCGTTGGTCATGGCGTAATGGATGGCGTCGAACAACGCGTCGCCGTTGCGCTCGCCCGGCGTGCGGGGGTCACGGTTGCCGTCTTCGTCGACGGGTCTTCGTTGTCCCCAGGTTTCGAATAGGGCGTTGGCTCTCGCGCCGAATTCGGGGTCGAGGAGGCCGTTGAGTCGCCACCAGCCGTCGTCGCGTTTCCGGAGATGGACCTCGCGTGAAGGTGGTGTGAGGTCTTCGTCTTTCGGTTCGTTGCCGTCGGGGTCGAGGTGGGCGAGGAGTTCGGCGCCGACGTTGGTGATCTGCTGTGGTCCGGCGTGGCGGGCGAGGTTGACCAGGATCCGTTCCGCGCCGGTCCGGTCCTCGGGCGAGACCTCGACAGGGATTTTCTTCAGCACCGCTAGGAGGGGGTCGAGTTGCTGATGCCCGAGGTCGCCTTCCGCGGCCGCGGCCCCGGCGATGGGGGCGAAAGCGGGGGCGGGGGTGCCGTCGAGGTTGCGGCTTTCGTTCACCGCCAGCGCGCGGGTCACGGTGTCGCGGGCTTCGTTCGGGCTGATGCGGGCGGTTTCGGCGAACCAGCCCGCCGTCGAACCATGCCCGAACAACTCCATCGGACCGCGGGATTCGATCTCGGCCAGGTACTGCCCGACCTCCGCCATGGCCTGCCGTGCCACCGACAACCGCTCCACGACGCCGTGCGCGAGCTCGCGCGCACCGGCACGCCACAGCTCCTGCGGCGGTTCGAGGATGCGTTGACTGGACACACCACAAGAATACCAGTACTCGAACAAGTGTGCGAATGTGAAAAAGGCTTCAGAATCGGCTGCGTATTCTCGGGCCGGCCGAGATGGCCGACTTGGGTCTTGTTGACAAGAAAGGGAAACGCGAAGGCTGGCAGTGCGAGTCATGCGTCGGGCAGCGACCTGATACCAAGGCGCATCAAGGTTTCTTCGATCTCAGCGCCCCGAGTAGGCGCGTAGGCGATCTCGGTGCCGACAATACTGAAGCCTGCCTTCTGCAGGACCCGAAGCGATCCGAGGTTGTCGCTGGCGACGCGGGCGTACAGGGGCCGGACCTCGGCCATGTCCCGACCCCAAACCGAACGGCCGATCCGGCAGGTGATTTCGGCGCCACCTTCCACGAAGAATCTGCCGATGGTGCCGAGGAAACGTCCGTCACCGCGCGCACGATGAGATCCGGCGAAGTCCTCAACCTCGCCATGTGGAGGTCGAAGGCTGCACGATCGTCGGGATCCTGGCGATGAACGCGGCCTCCGGGGTGTCGAGGTCACGATCCTCGACCGGCCGCAGCGCCACCTCGGTCATCGATCTCTCCTCGGCGTATCGGCGACGTCCCCGGCAGCCATCCAACCCGAAATCCGCCTAAAGTGACCAAGACGCCGCAGTCACCCCGGGAGGCACGCATGTCGTTGTTGGCCCAGCTGAACACCGCGCTCACCACGGGCACGGTCGAGGTCGTCGACCTCACCGCCCCGTTGAGCGCGAGCACCCCGATCCTCCGGTTGCCGGAGCCGTTCGCG
Source organism: Amycolatopsis sp. NPDC057786 (assembly GCF_042797905.1). NCBI lineage: Bacteria > Bacillati > Actinomycetota > Actinomycetes > Pseudonocardiales > Pseudonocardiaceae > Amycolatopsis > Amycolatopsis sp. NPDC057786. The sequence continues at coordinate 15,968 of NZ_JBHVKW010000011.1, read as the reverse complement.
AACACGATCCCGTTCGGCCTTGAGGAGATCAGCCGGTACGACGAACGCGGGCCGCGCTGGTACTGGAACAACATCCACACCGGCGAGCACACCGGGACCCACCTCGACGTTCCCGTGCACTGGGTGTCGGGAAAGGACGGCCACGACGTCTCCGAGGTGCCGCTGCGCACGCTGGTCGCCCCGGCCGTGGTGCTCGACGCGACGGCCCGCGCGGCCGAGGATCCGGATTTCCTGCTGTCCGTCGACGACATTCGTGAGTGGGAACGCGTGAACGGGCCGCTGCCCGACGGTGGCTGGCTGCTCTACCGCACGGGCTGGGACGCCCGGTCGCATGATCAGGAATCCTTCCTCAACAACGACGAGAACGGTCCGCATTCGCCGGGCGTCTCGGCGGAATGTGCCCGCTGGCTCGCGGAGGAGGCGCCGATCACCGGGTTCGGGGTGGAGACGGTGGGCACGGACGCGGGGCAGGCGCTGGCCCTCGAACCCGCCTTCCCCTGCCACGAACTCCTGCTGGGCGCGGGAAAGCACGGTCTGACCCAGTTGCGGAACCTGGCGAGCCTGCCGCCCACCGGGTCGCTGCTGGTCGTCAGCCCGCTCCCGATCGTCGGTGGTTCCGGCAGCCCCGCCAGGGTGTACGCGCTGGTCGAACGGGCATGAACGTCGCGGAGCTGGTCGGCCGCACGCTGGCGGAACTCGGCGTGGGTGCCGCGTTCGGGGTGGTGGGCAGTGGCAATTTCGAGGCCACCAACGGATTACGCTCCGGAGGGGTGCGGTTCGTCGCCGCGCGGCACGAGGGCGGCGCGGCGAGCATGGCCGACGCGTACGCGCGGATGAGCGCCCGTGTGTCGGTGCTGAGCCTCCACCAGGGCTGTGGGTTGACCAACGCGCTCACCGGGATCACCGAGGCCGCCAAGAGCCGGACGCCGATGATCGTCCTGGCCGGGGACACCGCGGCGTCGTCGGTGCTGTCGAACTTCCGGGTGGACCAGGACGCGCTCGCGTCGGCCGTCGGCGCCGTGCCGGAGCGCGTGCACGGCGCGCGCACCGCGGTCGCCGACACCGTCCGCGCCTACCGGACGGCGGTGCAGCAGCGCCGTACCGTCCTGCTCAACCTCCCGCTCGACGTCCAAGCCCAGGAGGCGGCCGAAGCGACCCCGGTTCCGGAAATCACCGGCCCGGCGCCGATCCGGCCGAACGCCGGCGCGGTCGTGAGACTGGCGGACCTCCTCGTCGAAGCACGGCGGCCGGTGTTCATCGCCGGTCGAGGTGCCCGGGGCGGTGCCGCACCGCTGAAGGAACTCGCGGAGATTTCCGGGTCGCTGCTGGCGACTTCGGCGGTGGCGCACGGGCTTTTCCACGACGATCCCTTCTCGATCGGGATCGCGGGCGGCTTTTCGTCACCCCGAACGGCGGAACTCATCAGGGACGCCGACCTCGTGATCGGCTGGGGCTGCGCGCTGAACATGTGGACCACCCGGCACGGCACACTGCTCGGCCCGGCCGCCCGGCTGGTCCAGGTCGACGTCGAGCTGGCCGCGCTCGGCGCGCACCGGCCGATCGACCTCGGTGTCGTCGGCGACGTCACCAGCACGGCCGTGGACGTTCACGCCGAACTCGAAAGGCGTGGCCACCGAAGGAGCCGCGAAGTCCCCGAAAGCACCCGGTGGAACGACGAGCCGTATAACGACCTATCCGGTGACGGGAGGATCGATCCGCGCACACTCAGCCGCCGGCTCGACGAGCTCCTGCCCGTCGAACGTGTGGTCTCGATCGACTCCGGCAACTTCATGGGCTATCCGAGCGCGTACCTGTCCGTCCCCGACGAGAACGGCTTCTGCTTCACCCAGGCGTTCCAAAGTATCGGGCTCGGTCTCGGCACGGCGATCGGTGCGGCGCTCGCCGTGCCGGACAGGTTACCGGTGCTCGGCGTCGGCGACGGCGGGTTCCACATGGCCGTCTCCGAGCTGGAAACCGCCGTGCGACTGGGTATCCCGCTCGTCGTGATCGTCTACAACGACGCGGCGTACGGCGCCGAGATTCACCATTTCGGTGACGCGGATATGAGCACTGTCCGGTTCCCCGACACTGATATCGCGGCGATCGGCCGCGGTTTCGGATGCGCCGGGATCACCGTCCGGTCGGCCGAGGACCTGGCCGCCGTCACGGACTGGCTCGGCGGGCCACGGGACGCGCCGCTCGTCGTCGACGCCAAGATCGCCGACGACGGCGGCTCGTGGTGGCTCGCCGAAGCCTTCCGGCACTGAGTCCGCTAAACGCCCCAGTCCGGCCTCAGCGGCATACCCGAGTCACCGTCCGGACCGACCTTTACCCCGAGCACCTGGTGCAGCTCGATCTCCCGCCGCTCGAAGGCGAGACGGCACGCGGCCATGTACAGGGCCCAGACGCGGCTCCGCCCGGCGCCCGCTTCGGCGACGGCCGCGTCCCAGTTCGCGTCGAGGTTGGCGCACCACGCGCCGAGGGTGCTGGCGTAGTGCTCGCGGAGGTTCTCCGAATGCCGCACCTCCAGCCCGCTGTCGTGCATCGCGGTGGCGATCTCCCCGACGGCCTCCAGCTCCCCGTCGGGGAAGACGTACCGGTCGATGAATCCGCGCGACCGGTGCGCGACGGAGGTGTCCGGGTTGGTGATGCAGTGGTTCAGCAACCGCCCGTGCGGCTTCAGTTTCCCCGCGAGGAAACGGAAGTACGACGGCAGGTTGCGGGCGCCGACATGTTCGGTGAGCCCGATCGACGACACCGCGTCGAAATCCGTTTCGGTGACGTCGCGGTAGTCGAGATGCCGCACTTCGGCCTTGTCCGCGAGCCCCTTGGTCACGATGTCCTTCTGCGCCCATTGCGCCTGCTCACGCGAAAGGGTCACGCCCAGCGCCTCGACGCCGTAGTTCGCGACGGCGTGCTCCACCATCCCGCCCCAGCCGCACCCGACGTCCAGCAGCCGCATCCCCGGCCGGAGGCCGAGTTTCCGGCACACCAGGTCGAACTTGTGCGCCTGTGCCTCTTCCAGCGACGCGTCGGCGGACGGATACGCGGCGCAGGTGTACGCCATCGACGGCCCGAGCACCAGTTCGTAGAACCGGTTCGAGACGTCGTAGTGATTGGAGATCGCGCTGCTGTCGCGCGCTTTCGAGTGCCGCAGCCCGTCGACGGTGCGCTTGAGGCGGCTCGGCAACTCCTCGGCGGGCGGGGCGACGCGGCGCAGGTGCGTGGGGCCGAGTTTGCGCAGCAGCCACAACCGGTCGGCGGCGCTGAGCTGATCGACCTGCGAAACGAGCGCGCGCAACGCCGTGTAGAGGTCACCGTCGACGTCGAGCGCGCCGGCGACGTAGGCCCGCGCGAGCCCGAGGTCTCCCGGGGACGACATCAGATACGTCAATGCCAGCGGCGACCGCACCTCGATCGTCACGGGCGCGTCGGCGGGCCCGCTCGTGCTGCCGTCGTAGGCGGTGATGGACACTTCGGTGCTCGGGCCGAGCAACCGCTCGAAGATCTTGCCGACGGTCGTCGTCTCAGCCATGGTCGTCTCTCTTCTTCGGGCCCGGGTCACCGCCGCCGCACGCATTTCGCGTACAGGTCGAGCAAGCGGCCGTCGGGGTCGTAAGCCGTCTTCAGTTTCCGGTAGGCGTCGCCGTTGTACAGCCGCCAGAACTCGTCCTCGGTATAGAAACTGTCGGAATACAGCGACTTCCGCCCGCCGAGCCGGTTCACTTCGGCCTCGATCAGCCGATTGTGCGTATCCGGCTCCTCGCCGGGGTCCAGCGGGACCGCGGACCAGAACCCGAAGTTGACGTACAGCGTTTCGGGGTCCAGTTCGTACAGCGGCGAGTTCACTCCGCCCGGCCGCTGCTTCAGCGGGCAGATCCACACCGGGCTGATCGGGATTTCGCGGCGGAAGAAGTCCAGGAACTCCGCCGCTCGCGAGAGCGGTACTTCGATGTCCTGGACGATGGTCTCTTCCGGGGGGAGTCCGCGCAGCTTGAGCAGTTTCGCGGCGATCCCGAACCGGCGGTCGAGCGCCACGACCTTCCAATAGACCGAAGACCGCAGCAGCCGCCTGCCCAGCAGCAGCCGGGGGAGCCGGTGCTGCACGCCGAACGCCCGCGAACACCAGAACCAGTCCGTGTCCCAACGCCACAGGTAGTCGCGGACGCTCAGATGATCCGTCTCGCGGGAGCGGATCGACTTGTAGTAGATGTCGAGCCAGGTGTAGTCGCTGGTCGTGGGCGCCGAGCTGGTGAACGTGCCCAGTGTCAGGTACTGCTCGCCCGGCCCGAAGACCGTTCCGTCCACGAAGTCGGCCGACCCGTCACGGCAGGCTTCGTCGAGTGCCGCGAAGTACTCCTCGGTGTCCTCGTAGCGGACGTGGTCGAGCCGCACGTACGGTTTGACCGGCTCCAGTTCGATCTTCAGCCGCAGCGCGTAGCCGAGCGTCCCGTACGAGTTCGGGAAGCCGTGGAACAGGTCGCTGTGCTCGTTGTCCGGCCGCGCGACGACGATCCTGCCGTCACCGGTGAGCAGTTCCATCTCCAGCACCGACTCGTGCACGAGCCCGTTGCGGAACGAGGACGACTCGATGCCGAGGCCGGTGACCGCGCCGCCGAGCGTGATCGTCTTGAGCTGCGGCACGACCAGCGGCATCAGCCCGTGGGGCAGGGTCGCGTCCACCAGTTGCTCGTAGGTGACCATTCCTTCGACGTCGGCCGTGCGCGCCAACGGATCGACGTCGAGCACGTGCGTGAATCCCGAGACGTCCAGCCCCGGTGTGGTGGTCGCCGTCCGTGCCCGGAACAGGTTCGACGTCCGCTTCGCCAGCCGGATCGTGCCGTGGAGATCCGCGAGCTGTGCGCGAAGCGTTTCGGCGCGCGCTTCGTGTTCGGCGAACCGGACCAGCCGCGCCGTCGCTCGGGTACCGCTGTCTCCGCTAGTCATTCCTGATCGCCATCAGTTCATCGTGCCCCACCGAACCGCCTGGCGCAGCCCTTATTCGTGCCGGAGGCGGTGCAGCGGGACGGCGTCCGCCATGGCGGTGAAGCCCTTGTCGCCGGGATGGAGGTGATCGCCGGAGTCGTACTCGGGTTTCATCCGCTGCGGGTCGGCGGGATCGCGGATCACCGCGTCGAAGTCGATGTAGCCGTCGAAGAGCCTGCTGGTCCGGATGAACCGGTTCACCGCCTGCCGGGTCTCCTCGAGCTGCGGAGTGTACGAACCCCAGCCCTTCCACGGCGTGATCGTCGCGCCCAGCACCCGCAGCCCGCGGTCGTGCGCCCTCGTCGCGATCTGCTTCAGCGCCGAGATGATCTTGTTCGGATCGGCCTGGTGCGGGGTCTGCTGGATGTCGTTGATGCCCTCGAACACGATCGCCGTCCGCACGCCGGACTGGTTCAGGACGTCCCGGTCGAGCCTGGCCAGCGCGTTGACCCCGTAGTCGCCGCCGTCGAGCAGCAGTCGGTTCCCGCTGATCCCGGCGTTGAGCACGCCGAGGCGGGAGCTGATCTTGTCGGCGAGCTGATCGGGCCAGCGCAGGTTCGCGCCCCAGGTCGAATTCGCCCCGTCGGTGATCGAGTCGCCGATCGCCACGACGCTGCCCCGCAACCCGGTGCCGCGGACGTCCACTCCCGATACGTAGTGCCAGACCGCGGTCTTCTCCGGGAAGGCGGCCGCCGACTCGTCGGCCGCCCTGTCGCCGTTCCGGGTGAAGTACGAGTTCTGCATCGCGAGCGGGTGGTAGGTGACCGGGCCCGACGGCTCCGGGGTGTACGTGGTCACCAGGAGGTCGCCGTCCCTCGGCACGGTCAGCGCCGCGCCGTCGCTGACGATGTCGGCGCCCGGCGGCACGGTGACCTCGCGGTCCCCGCCGAAGGTCAGCGTGCGCATCGTGCCGGGCACGGCCTGCGGGGTGTCCGGGCCCGCCGCGACCGCGACGGTCACCCGGCCGAACAACACCGGAGTCCGGCCGAAGGCGTTGGACAGCCGCACGCGGACCTCGTGCCCGCCGGCGCTGGTGTGCACGATGTTGCGGATCGAGAAGTTCGGGTAGCCGTTGTCGGTCCCGGCCACCCCGGCCGCGGGCGCCGCCGCCCAAGTGCCCACCCAGCCGCTGGTGGCGGGGCTCTCCACCGGGACCGCCGCGGCACTCGGCACCAGGCCCAGCACCAGGATTCCCGCTACGGCGAGATACTTCACGCGCATGTCGGTCCGCCTCCACCCAGTCGGCTCCACTCATCGTCAAGGAATCACCGACAACCGGTCAACGGCCCGGACAGGACAGGTTTCTGTCGGTAGGCGCGGTTAGCCTGAACGCCATGAAGCGTGCTGCTCTCGCGAAGCTCTGCCTCGCCCTCCCGGGCGCCCGGGAGGAGTTCCCGTTCGGCGAGGACATCAGCGTGTTCAAGGTCGCCGGCAAGATCTTCGCGCTCGGCCCGCTCAAGGCGAAGCCGCTGCGGATCAGCCTCAAATGCGAGCCGGATCTGGCGGTCCGGCTGCGCGCCGAGCATCCGGCGATCGTCCCCGGCTACCACCTGAACAAAAGGCACTGGAACACCGTCGAACTGGACGGCTCGCTGACCGACGACTTCGTGCGGGAGCTGATCGAGGACTCCTACGACCTCGTCGTCGCGGGCCTGCCGAAACGAGAACAGGAGAAACTGAACTGGGTGGCGCTCAGCCAGGAATGACCGACCCGGGTTTCATCCGGATTTCATCCCACCGTGCTCGTCCGGCCTCCTACCGTGGGCGGAGACGGGTGCCGCCCGCCGCACGATGACTCGCTCATCGGGACTTCCTAGGCTGATGCCGTGCTGAGGATCTTGCGGGACCGGTTCCGGGCACGGGTGCAGGCCAGCCTCACCCGTGCCGGGCTGACCCTGCCGTGGTGGGGGGCGTTGTGCGCGAGCGCCGTGAGCTTCGTGTTCACGGCGGTGGCGCTGGTGCAACGGGACGCCCTGCTGCCGCCAGAGCCGATCGCGCTGGCCGGGCTGATCGTGATCGCGCCGTCGGTGATCTGGGCGGTCACCGACTGGATCATGCCCTGGGTGCGGATGACGGCGCTGATCATCGCCGCCTCGGTGCTGCTCATCGAACCCGTGCTGCCGGATTTCGCGCCGTTGCTGCTGCTGGTCGCGGCCACCGAGGCGGGCAGTGTCCTGCGGACGACGTGGGGGATCGCGATCGTCACCGTCGCGGGCGAGGCGGTACTGGTCGTGGCGGGGATCTGGGGTGGGCTGATCGGCGGGCCGGTGTACATGGTCGCGATCCTGCTCGGCCTCAGCGGCGGGCTCATGGTCCGCTGGTACACCAGGGTGCTCGACGCCGAACGCGACAACCGCGACGCTTCCCGTGACAAGGCCCTGCTCGCCGAACGTCAGCGGATCGCGCGTGAGGTGCACGACGTCGTCGGCCATTCGCTCAGCATCACTCTGCTGCACCTGACCGGCGCCCGGCACGCGCTGCAGCAGGACCGCGACGTCGACGAGGCGATCGAGGCGCTCACCGAAGCCGAGCAGGTGGGACGGGCCGCGATGGCCGATATCCGCCGCACGGTCGGCCTGCTCGCCGACTCCCCGTCGGGCAGCGCCCCGCTGCCGGGGGTGGAGGACATCGCGACGCTGGTGGAACGCACTCGCAGCGCAGGGCTGGCGGTGCGCTATACACAGGAAGGCGACCTCGGCCGGGTAGGCGCCTCGGAAGGATTGGGCCTCTACCGGATCGTGCAGGAATCACTTGTCAACGTCGTCAAACACGCCCCCGGCGCGACGGCCGAGGTCCGCCTCGACGCCTGCCGTTCGGGGCTGAAGCTCATCGTCAGCAACACCCTCCCCGCGACCGTCCGGCGCACGGCGGAGGACGGTTCGGGACTGGCGGGAATGGCCGTTCGCGCGGCCCAGCTCGGCGCCGATCTCAGCGCCGGGCCCAGCGGCAGGCAGTGGATCGTGCAGGTCACCGTGCCGGGGGCCAAGCCGTGACCGCCGCCGAGATCCAGGTGCTGCTGGTCGACGACCAGGAGCTGGTCCGGTCCGGGCTGCGGCGCATCCTGCGGCGCCGCGACGGGTTCGTCATCGCGGGGGAATGCGGCGACGGTTCGGAAGTGCCGTCGGCGCTGGCCGCGCACGAGGTCGACGTCATCGTGATGGACCTGCGGATGAAGAACGTCGGCGGGGTCGAGGCGACCAGGCGGCTGCGGCGGTCCGGCGGGCATCCGCCGGTGCTCGCGCTCACCACCTTCGACGACGACAACCTCTTGGCCGAAGCGCTGCGGGCGGGCGCGGCCGGGTACGTCCTCAAGGATTCCCCTGCCGAGGACCTGATCCGCGCCGTGCGGGCGGTCGCCGCGGGCGACGCGTGGCTCGACCCCGGCGTCACCGGGCGGGTGCTCGCCGCGTACCGGCAGGCCGCGGGGAACGGCAGCGGCGGACGCTCACCGGAACTGCTGACCCCGAGGGAGCAGGACGTGCTCAGGGCGATCGGCCGCGGGCTGACCAACGCGGAGATCGCCGCGGCTCTCGTCATTTCGGAGGTGACCGTGAAAAGCCATATCGGCCGGATCTTCACCAAACTCCAGTTGCGGGACCGGGCGGCGGCGATCGTGTACGCGTTCGACCACGGGATCGTGGTGCCGGGCTGATGCGCAACGATGGGGGGATCATGCCGGACTCGCGACTTCGCTTCGAACTACTCGGCCCGTTGCGGGCCTGGCACGGGGAGACCCGGCTGGATCTGGGGCCGGTCCGGCAGCAGGCCGTGCTTGCCGCGCTGCTGCTGCGCCCGGACGTGACCGTCAGCCACTACGAACTCACCGACGGGCTCTGGGAGAAGCCGCCGGAGTCGAACGTGTTGCCGGTGTACGTCCGGCGATTGCGGCAATGCCTGGACACCTCGGGCCAGAAGCCGCGGGACTCGGTGATCGTGTCCGATCGAGGTGGCTACCGGTTCGCCAGCGGCGGGGTCCGGCTGGACGTCGTCCGGCTGGAGGAGGTCGCGGCGGTCGCGGCCGCCGCCGAGGAGTCCGGCGACCTCGTCGCCGCGGTGGACACCTTCGCCGACGCGCTCCGGCTGTTCCACGGCGAGCCTCTGACGGGGCTGCCCGGCGCGTTCGTCCAGGGGGAGCGGCGACGCCTGGAGGAACGCAGGCTTCTGCTGCTGCGCCGGAAACTGCGGGCCCAGCTGAAACTCGGGCGGTTCGACGAGGTGATCGGCGAGCTGTCGGCGCTGGTGTCCGCCGATCCGCCGAGCGAGCCGCTGGCCGCGTTGCTGATGCGGGCGCTCTACGGCGGCGGGCGGCAGGCGGAGGCGCTGGAGGTGTTCACCGACGTCCGTGAGCGGCTGATCGAACAGCTCGGCGTCGAGCCGGGTGAGGAACTGCGGCAGGTGCAGGATGCGGTGCTGCGAGGCGACGAGACACTGCTCGGTGTCGCGCCGCGCCGCGAGCCGTCCCGTCGGATCCGCAACGAACTGCCCGCCACCAACGGCGAACTCGTCGGCAGGGACCGGGAACTGGCGCTGCTCGTCGAAGAGGGGGATCCGGAGTCGGTCTCGGTCGACGCCGTCGACGGTGTTCCCGGCGCAGGGAAGACCACGCTCGCGGTACGTGCGGCCCACCGGCTCCGTGAGTCCTATCCGGACGGTGCTTTGTTCGTGGATCTCCACGGCTACACCGAAGGCCGCGAGCCGGTGACGCCGGAGCGAGCGCTGCGGCGGTTGCTGCGCGCGGTCGGTGTCGAGGACGGGGCGGACGATCTCGACGAACTGGCCGCGTCGTGGCGGGCGGCGACCGCGCAGCTGCGGTTGCTGCTGGTGCTCGACAACGCCGAATCCGCCGGACAGGTGCGCCCGCTGCTGCCGTCCGGGCCGGGCAGTCGCGTGCTGGTGACCAGCCGCCGTCGTCTGTCCGGGTTGGACGCCGACCGCCGGGTTTCCCTTGGCGCGCTGGGCCTCGAAGTGGCCGAGCGGTTGCTCAGCCGCATCGTGGGGGCGCCGAGGGCGGAAGGGGAGCGGTTCGCCGTGCGTGCGCTCGCCGGGCTCTGCGGGCGGCTGCCGCTCGCGCTGCGGATCGCGGGTGCCCGGTTGCAGAACCGTCCGATGTGGACGTTCAAGGACCTGGTCGACCGGATGTCGGACGACGAGCGCAGGCTCGGCGAACTGACGGCCGAGGATCGCAGTGTCGAGGTGGCGCTGCGCCTGTCGTACGACCAGCTGCGGCCCGCCGAGCAGACCGCGTTCAGCGTGCTCGGCCTGTCGCCGACGACCGAATTCGACCGGCTGTCGGTCGCCGCCCTGCTGGACTGCTCGCCCGCCGAAGCCGAGCGGCAGCTGGAAAGCCTGGTCGACGCCAGCCTCGTGCAGGAGCCCGCGAGCGGCCGCTACCGGCTGCACGACCTGGTGGCGGTCTATGCCCGGCGGCTCGCCGGGGAGATGCCCGAAGACGCCGCCGAAGCGGCTCGGAAACGGGTGTACGGGCTCTACCTCAGTGCCGCTCGGCGCGCGAGCGAGTGGGGTGTCGCGCGCTTCCCGCTGGAGACCGGAGGACCGTTCACCGGGCAGCGTGACGCTTCCGCCTGGCTCGACGCGGCCGGGGACCTGCCGGAGGTGGTGTCGCAAGCGGCCGAAGCCGGGCTGGACGACCTCGCGTGCTCGGTCGCCGAGGGTCTGGTCGACTATCTCGCGCGTCAGCAGCGGTACCACGAATGCCGGACGGCGTTGCAGGTCGCGCTGCCGCTGGCCGAACAGGCCGAAGACGAACGCCTGGTCTCGTCGCTGCGGTTCTGCCTCGGCTACGCCTACGCCATGCAAGGGCACCTCGACCGGGCGCGCGGCTGGTTCGACGACGCGCTGCGGGCGGGCCAGGCATCCGGAGACCGCGGGGTGGAGGCGCGAGCGCTAGGCGGGCTCACCATGGCGGATCTGATCGACGGGCGGCACGATCGCGCCATCCCCGGGATGCGGCGGGTGATGGTCCTCGCCGAAGAGGTGGGGGACCGCTGGCTCGCCGAACGGTCGCTGTCCGCCCTGGGGTATCTCGCCTACCTGCGGGGCGAGCACGAAGAGGCGCTCGTCCACCTCGGCCGCGCCCGCGAGCTGAGCGAGGAGATAGGCAGTCCGGGGATGCTGGCCAGGGTGCTGTGCCACAGCGGCACCGTCCGCCTCGAAACCGGCAGGTTCGCCGAAGCGGTGCTGGACTTCCGGCGGTCCGTCGAACTCGCCGAGGAGACCACGGACGGCCTGCTGATCGCCACCAGCCTCGCCAGGCTGGGCGCCGCGGAACTGGAACTGGGGAATCTCGACGCGGCTTTCGAACTCCAGCGGCGGGCGTTGACGGCGGTCACCGACGAGACCGTCGTCGGGATGGAATCCGAGATCCGCAACCGGCTCGGCCGCACCCATCTCGCGGCGGGCGATCCGGTGGCAGCCAGGGAACACTTCGAGTGGGTGCTCACCACCATCGGGCCCGACGGTGATTCCCTCCAGCGCACCCTCGCGCTGGAAGGTCTGGACCTCACCAGACAGTCGGCACGCCGGCGTTGACGATCGTGAACCGGTGCCCCGCCATGCTCGTCCGCCAGCGCGCGAAGTAGGCGTCGGCCGCGTCGGCCAGGTGCGTCCCGGCGCGGACCTCGTGGACGACGCAAGCCCATTCGGCGCCGTCGCACAGCACCAGTTCCCGCGGTGCCCCGCGCTTGCGGAGCACGGAAGAGCAGAGGGCGCCGCGCCTGCCGACGCTGCCGTCGTCGAGACAGCGACGGAGGTCTTCGACGGCGTGGGCGGCCGTCTCGAACAGCGTCCACCGGTACCTCGGCGAGGGGCGGCCGTCGGCCCACGGCGTGGAGAACGCGGCCCAGCTCCAGCCAGGTCCGACGAGCCCGTCCCGTTCGCCGGGACTCGGCGCGTCGTCCCTGGGGAACACCATGTTGTACGGGGTCCGGCTCGCCGGGCTCATACACGTCTCCTCGTGGACCACCGGTCCGCGGCCGCGGATCCGTGCCGGAACCGTAAAGGGGCGCCATGAAATCGCGATGAAACGACGGCTTGACGAGCGGATCGGGCGTCCGCCATCATGAACAGGTGTTCATGAACGCACGTTCATAACGGAGGAGGTTCTGGTATGTCCGGCATCGTCAACACCGCGCAGTCGGAGGCGTGGAACGGCTACGAGGGACGGCACTGGGCCCAGCACGACGAGCGCTACGACGCGGTGAACAGCGGGTTCAACGAATTCCTGTTCGACGCCGCCGGAATCGGCGAGCGGGACCGGGTGCTCGACATCGGCTGCGGCAACGGCCAGGTCACCCGGCTCGCCGCCGTCCGTGCTCCGCTCGGGGGAGCGACCGGGATCGATCTGTCCGCGCCGATGCTCGCCACGGCGCGTGCCCGCGCGGAGGCCGAAGGTGTCGCGAACGTGGTGTTCGAGCAGGGTGACGTCCAGGTCTTCCCGTTCGGGGACAGCGTTTTCGACGTCGCGCTCAGCCGGTTCGCGGTGACGTTCTTCGCCGATCCGGTCGCCGCTTTCGCCAACGTGCACCGCGCGCTGCGGCCGGACGGGAAGCTCGCGTTCCTGTGCATGACCGCACTCGCCGGAACCGATCTCGGTACCGTTTTCGGCGCGCTGGCACCGTTTCTGCCGACCCCGACCGGTGAGGACGGCACGGGGCCGACGGCGTTCGCCGACCCGGCGCGGGTCCGCGCGGTGCTGACCGACGCCGGATTCGCCGATGTCACCTGCGACCGTGTCGAGGCGGACCAGGTCTGGGGAAGCGATGTTCCCGACGCGGCCGGCTTCATCGCGGACTGGGGGCCGGTCAAGTATCACCTCGATCTGGCCGGCGCCGAAGCGGCGAAGGGGGCGCGGGAAGCACTTTCGGCCGCGCTGCGGCCTTTCGAGGGGGCAGACGGTGTCCGGTTGCGCGGCGCCGCCTGGCTGGTCACGGCGAAGTCCTGATGTCGCCGAGAAAAGCGGCGGCCCTGCGCCGTACTGAAGACGGCCGGAGCCTGCGCGAGCATCTGATCGGCACCGCCGCGGACCTGATTTCCGCCGGTGGCACCGCGGAACTCACGGTGCGAGCGATCGCGCATGCGGCGGGAGTCGCCGATGGTGTGCTGTACAACCATTTCGCCGACAAGGAGGAATTGCTGGCCGAAGCTTTGGCGGAACACGTGCGGAGGGCCGAAGCCGGGCTCGGCGAGCTGCCCGAGCCTGGTTCGGCTACGGTCGAGGCGAATCTTCGCGCCCAGCTGGCGTACGGGTTGGCTCTGCACAAGGAGATCCTGCCCGCGTTCGCAGGGCTCCTCGCCCGTCCCGTCGTGCTCGCGCGATTCGCGGATCGGGCTGGGGACGGCGAGACCTGGCGCGACCGTCTCGCCGGATATCTGTGCGCCGAAAAGGAACTCGGCAGGCTGGACGGCGATGTCGACGCGGCGGCGGCCATGCTGGTTGGCGTCTGCCACGAAACGGTGCTCTCCGCTCTGCTCCCGCACGGCCCGGCGGTGACCGGTTCGCCGGGGGTGGAAGCCGTGGTCAAGACGGTGCTGGAGGGTATCGCGGCCGGATGACCGGAGTGTCGGGTTCGACACGGGTTGATCGGCGGGTGTTCTGGGTAACCCGGATGTGCGACTTCAGCAGGGAGGCCGCGCGCGACGGGAAGGGTGGCTCCATGATCAGTATCGCGGAGCATCCGGTGCCGGGAACCTGGGTGCTTGACCTGCGAGCCACGACGCCACGGGCGTTGCCGGACATGCGTGCCTGGGTGGTCAGATGTCTTCCCGATCTCGGCGAGAAGCATCTCGACGACGTCCTGCTCGCGGCGACGGAGCTCGTCGCCAACGCGTACGTGCACGGAGGTGGCGCGCGCCACATCCAGTTGTGGCGTGGCGTGACACCCTGCGCGGTGCGCATCGAGGTCGCGGACGTCAGTGTGGAGCAACCCAGGGCGCGGTGTTCGCAGATCGAGGATCCCCGCGGCCGCGGGCTGCTCGTCGTCGACGGGGTGGCGGTGCAGTGGGGTGTCCGGCGTGAGCCGGTGCGGGGCGGGAAGATCGTCTGGGCGCACATCCGGTGCGACGGCCGGTGTCCGGAAGCGCTCCCGCGCGTGCGCACGAGGCGCTCCCGGAACTGACCGGACTCGGACGGCGCCGCGGGGCTCGCATGGCGGCCCGGTTCCCGCCACGATCCCACTGAATCACGTCACATTTTCGTGCGTCCTTCGATTGCGGCGCGGGCGGCTTCGACCGACTTCCGGACGACGACTTCCGTGGAGTAGCCCTGTTTCGTGAAGACGCCGTCGAGGTAGAACGTGCCGTAGCCGTGCGCCTGGGTGAACAACTGCTCCATCAGTTCGAGCCCGTCCTGTGGCCGGTCCGCGACGGCCAGGCAGAGCATGACGAACTGGTCGGTCAGGCGGCGGGTCTGCTCGTGCAGGGTGGCGTGCTCGGGGCCCTGTAAGCCGTCCGAGTAGATGATGTTCATCCCGGCGCGGCGTTCGATGAGGTATTCCGTGTACGCGCCGGCCGCCGCGGCGAGCGCGGCGACGGGTTCGCTCTCGGCTTCGACGGCTTCTTGCACCCTGTCGGCCAGCTGGCAGGCGACGGTGGCCGCGATCGCGGCCAGCAGGCTCTCCTTGTCCGGGAAGTGCCGATACGGCGCGCCAGGGCTGACTTTCGCGCGCCTGGCGACCTCGGCGACCGAGAACGCGCCTAGCCCCTGTTCGGCGATCAGGTCCAGCGAGACCCGCACGAGTTCGGCGCGCAGGTCGCCGTGATGGTACTTGCCGCCCATGTCGTGGATCACACCGTCCCGGTCGCGGAATATGTAAGAGCCCTCTTACGCTAGTTGTAAGTGACCTCTTACATGGTCTCACTGTTTCTCGGAGGGTTTCATGACGACGACCACGCACGCCATCGCCGCGCCGTCCCCGGGCGCCGCTCTGTCGCCGACGACGATCGAGCGTCGCGACCTGCGTCCGGACGACGTGCTGATCGACATCGCGTACGCGGGGATCTGCCACAGCGACATCCACCAGGTGAAGGAGGACTGGGGCAGCGCGATCTTCCCGATGGTCCCTGGCCACGAGATCGCCGGCGTCGTCGCCGCGGTCGGCTCCGACGTGACGAAGTACCGGGTGGGCGACCGTGTCGGGGTCGGCTGCATGGTGGATTCCTGTGGTGAGTGCGAATACTGCCTCGCGGGTACCGAGCAGTTCTGCGTGAAGGGCAACATCCAGACGTACAACGGTGTCGGTTTCGACGGCGAGAACACCTACGGCGGCTACAGCAGGCAGATCGTCGTGAAGGACGCTTTCGTCTGCCGTATCCCGGAAGGGATCGGCCTCGACGTCGCCGCTCCGCTGCTGTGCGCGGGGATCACCACCTACTCCCCGCTGAACCGCTGGGGCGCCGGGCCGGGTAAGAAGGTCGCCGTCGTCGGCCTCGGCGGGCTCGGCCACATGGCGGTCAAGATCGCGGTCGCGATGGGCGCCGAGGTCACCGTGCTCAGCCAGAGCCTGAAGAAGCAGGAAGACGGCCTGAAGCTGGGTGCGAAGGACTACTTCGCGACCAGCGACGCGTCGACGTTCAAGTCGCTTCGCGGCCGTTTCGACCTGATCCTCAACACCGTCTCCGCGACACTGCCCGTCGACTCCTATCTCGGCATGCTGCGGGTCGGCGGTGCGATGGTGAACGTCGGCGCGCCCGGCGAACCGTTGTCCTACAACGCCTTCTCTCTGCTCGGCGGGAACAGGGTGCTCGCCGGTTCGATGATCGGCGGGATCGCCGAAACCCAGGAGATGCTCGACTTCTGCGCCGAGCACGGGATCGGCGCGGAGATCGAGACGATCTCGGCCGACCAGGTGAACGTGGCCTACGACCGGGTCGAGAACAGCGACGTCCGGTACCGGTTCGTCATCGACGCGGCGACCATCGGCGCGTGACTTTCCTGGCCGGAGGGTTGCGAAAGCCACTTTCGCAAC